>CAIYNH010000866.1 GCA_903927495.1 uncultured beta proteobacterium | reverse complement strand
CCCCAGACGGCTACACCATTGCCCTGAGCGCGATCAGCAGTTTGGCCATCGCCCCTGGTCTGTACGCCAAAATGCCCTACGACGTGAACCGCGATGTCGCAGCCATCACCTTGGTCGGCACGGCCGCTGGTGCCATCGTGGCGCACCCGTCGGCACCCTTCAATGATCTGAAAGGCATGATTGCCTACGCCAAAGCCAATCCTGGCAAGCTTGCCTATGCGACCTCGGGAATTGGCACCAGCAACCATCTGGCAGCTGAATATCTGCAGTCGCTGGCGGGCATTGAACTCATCCACGTGCCCTACAAGGGAACGGCTTCAGCTGCACAAGACTTGCTTGCAGGCGTTGTGCCAATCAGTTTTGAGAGTTCGCTCTCCACTGCCGCCCCGAACGTAAAACTTGGCAAACTCAAGGCCATTGCCATCACCGCAGGCACCCGCTCCAAACTTATGCCAAACGTGCCCACGGTCGCTGAGCAAGGCTTCCCCGGGTTTGATGTGGTAACCTGGTTTGGTCTGGTCGGACCAGCCGCGCTGCCGCATGAAGTGATAGAAAAACTGCAAAAAACCTTGACTGAGGGCTTGCATACACCCGCCATTGTTGAACGCTTCGAGGGTTTCGGTGCGGAAGTCAAGACCAATACCCCGGTCGAGTTTGCAGCGTTTATCAAGGCTGAGACGCAGCGCTGGGGCGCGGTCATCAAGTCTGCCAATATCAAACCCGAGTAATACTTTAAGGAGAAACCAACATGCCGTTTGCACAAATCTACCTCATGGAAGGTCGCACCGAAGAGCAAAAGCGCGCGGTCATTGAAAAGGTCACGCAGGCACTGGTGGATGCCGTGGGTGCCCCAAAAGAAAATGTGCGGGTCTGGATCCAGGACGTGCCCAAAGAAAATTGGGGTATTGCCGGAACCAGTGCCAAAGACCTGGGTCGCTGAAATCAGTTGCGCAAAGCGTCGGAAAACCGCCGCTTTGCGCCGAAATTGCTGGCTCATTAGGTAAGATGCAGGTCTGAGGTCTAATTGCGTCACTATGAAATGGGTTTGTTAAATGTCTGCACCAATCAGCAAAGATGAGGCTTACGCCCGACTGGGCTCGATCACGAGAGAGATGCACGAAGCGCTTTCGTTATTGGGCAGCAATCAACTTCAAAGCATTGTCGAGGAGATTCCGAACGCCCGTGATCGACTAACCTACGTAGGCAAAATGACCGAGGATGCCGCCAACAAAGTGCTGACTTTGGTGGAAACAGCCAAACCGGGGTGTGATGATCTAGCCGGCCGGGGTCGGGAACTGGGTCAATCGTTATCGCGCATGGCCGCCGATAGCAGCCTCAGCATTGAGCGAGCCCGTGGTTTGCTGCTGGTATGTGGCAAATTTGCCGAACGCTCAGCAGTATTTGCCGATGAGCAAGGTGCTGCCCTGAGCGACATCATGATGTCACAGGATTTTCAGGACTTGTCGGGCCAGGTGATTAAAAAAGTGATTGACATCATCAATCGCACTGAAATGCAACTGGTGCACTTGCTGATCGACAGCGCACCTGAGGCTGCGAAAGCAACTGACAAACCTGATATGACCACAGCAACCGTTGACTCGCACAAACTTGATGGGCCGCAGACCGCCGAAAATGCCCTCAAGCAAAACGATGTTGACGATTTACTGGCATCGCTGGGGTTTTAGCGGACTGCGCTGAGCGTCATACCCCTCCACCTTAACGGAGACATTCCATGTCCCATGCCTCATTCAATTGGCAAGATCCTTTTTTGCTTGATCTCCAACTCAGCGATGAAGAGCGCATGGTGCGCGACGCAGCTGCAGCGTATTGCCAGGACAAGCTACAGCCGCGCGTGATTGAGGCCTTTCGCAAAGAACAGACCGATGTGGCGATCTTCCGGGAAATGGGTGAACTCGGGCTACTCGGTCCGACGCTGCCGGAGCGCTATGGTGGCCCTGGCTTGAATTACGTGGCGTATGGACTGATTGCGCGAGAAGTGGAGCGCGTTGACAGTGGCTACCGCTCCATGATGAGTGTTCAGAGCTCACTGGTTATGGTGCCCATTTTTGAATTTGGTAACGAGGCTACCAAACAAAAGTATTTGCCCAAGTTGGCTAGCGGTGACTGGATTGGCTGTTTTGGTCTGACCGAACCCAATCACGGTTCAGACCCCGCCAGCATGCTGAGCCGTGCGATCAAGGTCAGCGGCGGATACCGACTCAGCGGCAACAAAATGTGGATTTCAAACTCACCGATTGCCGACGTATTTGTGGTCTGGGCCAAAGAAGTCTCAGAGTCTGGCAAGCTTGGGCCGATTCGAGGTTTTGTACTGGAAAAAGGCACACCCGGGCTAAGTGCACCCCCCATTCATGGCAAGGTTGGCTTGCGTGCCAGCATCACAGGTGAGATTGTCATGGACGCGGTGTTTTGCCCGGAAGAAAATGCTTTTCCTGAAGTGCAGGGACTCAAAGGCCCATTTACCTGCTTGAATAGTGCCCGTTACGGCATTGCCTGGGGCGCGATGGGTGCGGCTGAAGACTGCTGGCATCGTTCACGGCAATACGTGCTAGACCGGCAACAGTTTGGTCGCCCATTGGCGGCCAATCAGCTCATTCAGAAAAAGCTGGCCGACATGCAAACTGAAATCGCGCTGGGCCTGCTAGGTTGCTTGCGCCTCGGGCGCATGAAAGATGAGGGCACAGCATCGGTCGAGATCACATCAATCTTAAAGCGCAACAGCTGCGGCAAAGCGCTCGACATTGCCCGCATGGCGCGCGACATGATGGGCGGCAATGGCATAAGCGACGAGTTTGGCGTTGCGCGGCATCTGGTAAACCTGGAAGTGGTCAACACCTACGAAGGCACGCATGATATTCACGCGTTGATTTTAGGACGTGCACAAACCGGGATTGCCGCGTTTTGCTGAGCTAAATGAAACACGCGGCAACGCGCGTGCACCAAAAAAAATGGCAGCCTGAAGCTGCCATTTTTCAACGACACCTTGTTAATCAGCTTGGACTGACTGACTTTGAACTGCTGTTACCGCTGGGGGTAGACGTTGGTGTAGTCGTGACCCCCGAAAAGACCGGAGCAACTACAACTGGGGTAACAACTACAGCTGGCGCTACCACCGCTGGAGCGGCAGCGGTAGCCGGTTGAGCACTCAGAATCGCAGCAGTTTGTGTAGGCGCTGCGGTAGTTGCTGCAGATGTAATGACTGCTGTAGCATTAGGTGCTGCAGCCAGCGCGGAACTCGTAATAGCTGCTGCAGAACTTGGTGCCGCTGTCACTGCCGCGCTCGTGATTACGCCCGCAGAAGTAGGTGCCGCAGTAATCGCTGCTGCAGCAATTGAAGCTGCTGCTGTGGATGGAGCTGCTGTCACAGCAGCTGTTGTAATGGAAGCGGCAGCCGTAGGATTCGCTGTCACGGCGGCTGTCGTAATAGCCGCAGCAGAAGTCGGTGCCGCAGTTACGGCAGCGGTTGTAATAGCTGCTGCTGCAGTGCTTGGTGCAGCAGTTACAGCCGCCGTCGTGATAACAGCAGCTGAACTAGGCGCGGCAGTCACCGCAGCCGTCGTAATGGCTGCAGCTGAAGTTGGAGCTGCGGTTACCGCAGCGGTTGTAATAGCTGCCGCAGAGGTCGGCGCTGCGATTACGGCGGCAGTGGTAATGACGGCAGATGAAGTTGGCGCTGCGGTCACAGCAGCCGTTGTAATTGCAGCAGCCGAAGTAGGTGCCGCTGTAACTGCAGCTGTGGTAATCACCGCAGCTGAGGTTGGCGCTGCGGTCACGGCGGCGGTTGTAATTGCCGCAGCCGAAGTGGGTGATGCCAGTACTGCTGCCCTTGTAATTGCCGCAGCAGATATAGGTGATGCGGTCACGGCAGCCGTTGTAATTGCAGCAGCAAATGTGGGTGACGCAGAAATTGCAGCGCTAGTGATGGCAGCTGCAGCAGCAGCGGGAGCAGCGGAAACCGCCGCAGTGGTAATTGCGGCTGCAGCTGATGGATTGGCAGTAACTGCTGCACTAACCACGGAGACAACACTGACACCAGATTCAACCGCTGCCTTCATGATTGTTGCAGCGGAATCACCCCTGACAGTGGCCGCAGCAACTTCAGCGGCAATTTGGCCGTCATTCATGCCAGCCAGAAAGGCCGCGTTAGACGACATGCTTGCCAGCAGAACTGTCGTCGAGATAATTAATTTTTTCATATGCCCACCCTTCGAAAATTTGGTAGCGTGCAATATATCACAGGTGACCTGTTTGAGCTGCGTACACCTTTGAAAATTTGACTTGTGTGTGATGTTTTATACACATGGGAGTCGCTGCAGTGCCCGCCAGGCGCACTCTCGAAGCGCAATGGCTCAAGGTAAGATGCCCCCGATGGTTGTTATTTCTCATCAACTTCTATAGGAATCAGGTTTGTTGCGTCGTTCTCCATGGATGGTTTGGTTTGCAGTTTTTGCATTGCTGCTGTCTATGGCGGGTTTGGGTCGCGCGAGTCTGGTCGATTTTTCAGAAAAGCTACTGGCTTTCGTAGAAAGCCGATGGGGTAAAACTGCCACGCCGCGCTTAGCCGTCTGGCAGCGACTGGTGCGCGACAACAAATCGGCTATAGCAGGTGGCCGTGCAGACGCAACAGGCTTGCAGCAAGTCAACGGTTTTTTTAACCAGGTGCCCTATTTTACGGACACGAAGCATTGGGGCGTGGAGGACTACTGGGCCACCCCGGTTGAGATGCTGGGCTCATTTGGCGGTGACTGTGAAGACTATTCCATAGCTAAATATCTGTCGCTGAAAGACATAGGTATCCCGATCTCAAAACTGCGCATTACCTATGTGCGCGCAGTCAAACTCGGCGAATCACACATGGTTTTAGCCTATTACCCTACGCCTGATGCCGAGCCCCTGATTCTTGACAACCTCATCAGCGACATTCGCCCGGCATCCCAGCGCACAGACCTGGATCCGGTATATGGTTTTAATGACGACGATTTATGGGTTACCGGTGCCGCAGCCAGCAAGGGTGGTGCCAGCAACGTGCGCCTCTGGCGCGACCTGCTGGACAGATTGGCAAAAGAGCAAAAAATGTGAGAACTACTTCTGTTGCACTGTCGTCCCGATAGTGTCAATCATGCCAGGCACCTCAACGCCCGCTTTTTCAATCATGCCGATCAGCATCAATCGTGTTTGACCACTTGCTGAGGTGATCATGGTAGTCACTCGCTGCCTGCGCTCTGGCGTGAGTGCCAGCCACTGGGCAAAAGCCAGTTTTGCTAACACAGGTTGCACACCTTCGGCAAAGCTGCCCAAGAGCAGTGCTTTATCAAACGCCAGCCAAAATTCAGCATCCTGGTTGCCTTGCAGGTGCTTGGCAAAGGCGATATAGGCCCATGGATGCGGAAACGTCGGTCGCAGGGCAATCGCTGCGCGGTAATGTTTAATAGCGTTCAACAGCAAGTCTTGGCGTACTAGCTCTTCTGGGCTGTCCATTTTGGGCCAGCCCATACCGATCGCGCGCGACGCATGCAAATACCCCAGGTCTTCGTGCAATTGTGGGTTATCAGGTGTGACTTGCAATGCCCCGAGCAACTCATCTCGGGTTTTGGTCCACAACTCAGGCGTAACAACCGGGCCTTTACCATCGCGCCACAGGCCAATGGTCCAGCGCACACCAAGTGTGTTAGCGTCAGTCAAGGCAATGCGGATACCATGCCTAATGCTCTGTACGCCGAACCCCAGCAACATCAAGGCTGCCAGGGTAATACCGGTGCGACGCAGAAGACTACTTGCCCACATAAGCGCTCAGGCACACTCCAGGCCCAAAATACGCGCAGGCTTTTCCAGCACCATGCTATTGGCTACTGCTTCGCCATACCGATCACACAGCGCCGCCCTGCCCTCACTCAGCAGTGGCGGGCGGTTTTCGAGATTGTGGGCATCGGTTGCCAGCAGACAGTTCCAGCCGGCATCAATGATCTTAAAAGCGGTTTGCTGAGCTTGCGGGCCAAACCTGCCAACCAGTGAGCCGGCTGTCAGTTGCAGCCAGCATCCCGCTTCGGCAAATTCACCAATTTTTTCCGGGTTGGCCATGATGGCCTTATTGCGTTCGGGATGAGCAATCAGAGGGCGAATTTTGATCTTCAGCAAGCTGTTGATAAACTTAAGACTACCCACAGGAACCATCTGATGTGGAAACTCCAACAACAAAATGCTGTACCCACCAACCAGTCCCAAAAACGGCACTTGCTTAGTGGCCAGCAAGTCAATCAATTCAGGGCACAAACGCGCCTCTGCTCCCATCCGCACATCCAGATCAATCCTGGCCGCCGCCAACTCTGATTGAAAACTTGCTACTGCCACTTCAAGATTGCGCCGCTGATTTGGGTATCGACCAGGGTGTATATGCGAAGTCAAGACAGAATGCGTGATGCCATTTGCCAACGCCGCACGTGCCAAGTCCATGGCTTGAGCCATGGTTTCTGGCCCATCATCTATGCCGGGTAAAAAATGACAATGGAGGTCAATCATGTGCCGCTAGGCTTTAGCTTTTGCGGCTTGGCCGCTAGAACCGTAAGCCTCTCCATAGGCGGAGCCATAAGTACCGTAGCCATGCTTGCCATAGCCTGAGTATTCGCCGTAATACTTCTCAGCTTTGTTGAAATCAAGTGCATTGAGCACCACCCCCAAAATGTGACCATCTGCACGGCGCAGGCGTTTTAAGGCTTTTCGCACTATCGGCAAGGGTGTGCTTTGAGCTTTTGTCACAAAAATGACCCCACTGGCGTGCGACGCAAGCACCAGCGCATCACTGACCAACTCTACCGGCGGCGAGTCAATAATGATCATCTCAAATTTGCGACTCAGTGCTTCAAGGGTACGCACAAAACTCTCAGAGTGAAGCAACTCAAGCGGGTTGGGTGGAATAATTCCGGAACCAATCACCATCAGATTGCTGTCTTTGACTTGCTGCAGGCAATCTTCGAGTTGCGCACTACCAGCCACCAGTTCCGACAAACCAGCCGCAGTAACATCCAAACCGTGAGCCTTGGCGATGCTGGGGCGACGCATGTCGGCATCAATCAGTAAAGTTTTCTGGGTAAAAGCATGGGCCAGCGCCAAGTTGCTAGAAAAGGTGGTTTTACCTTCGCCTGGCACGCTTGACGTAATCACCAGCACCCGTGAGGCTAGGTCAACTGACGACAGCAGCACACCGGTGCGAGCCGTGCGAACTGCCTCGGAATACAGCGAGTTGGGTGAATCCATCACCAAATGCCCGCTGGTCGTTCGCACGGCATCTAGCTTGGACAACATCGGTAACACCGTCAACAATGGCTGCTTGAGGCGTGATTCAATTTCTTCGGTACTTTTAAGGGTGTTATCAAGCAGTTCCACCAATAACGCCAACAATGCACCCACTAGCAATCCTAAAAATAGCGCAACCAGAATAATTTGTCTTTTATTCGGTTTGATAGGGCCCCCAGGTAAGGCTGCAGCATCTACCACTCTAGCCACCGTTGTTTGCAGATCGCCAGCAACACTCGTTTCCTTGGAGCGTTTGATGAACATGTCGTACATCTGCCGATTTGAGTCAACTTCGCGCTCGTATTGGCCCAACTCGAACTCCTTGCGATTAATGGTTTGAACAGAACCGCGTGCTGCGCCTAAAGCATTCTCCAGCATTTTTTCTGTACTTTTAGCACGCTCGTATTCGTTGTTAACACTACCCACCACCAAGTCAATCTGGCGTTGAAGGTTTTCCTCCATTAACTTTAAATCCGAATCGGCCTGTACGTATTTCGGGTGATCCTTGCCGTAGCGTTGCGACACTTCGGCAAGTTTGCGAGCTGCCTCGCTGGCAGTGCGTTTAGCCTCCGACACTTGCACACTGTTTAATACCGCTGGCTGAGATGCCAATTCGCCAACCTTCGTGGCATCCTTGATAATTTTGTAAGTCGCCTCAACTTCAGCACGACGTGACCGTGCTTCAATCAGGCGCATTTGAAGTGGCTCAATCTGCTGAGCATTTCCGCTTTGGCTTGATTTGTCAATATTGACGACACCGATTTTTTCGCGGTAATTCTGCAATACTTGTTCAGACTGATTGAGTTTATCTTTTAGACCAGAAAGTCTTTCTTGCAGCCAAATCGATGCTGTGCGAGTCATCTGGTAGCGAGCATCGAGATCATTCTCGATGTAAGTCTGGGCCATGCCGTTTGCAACAGTCGCCGCCAACGCCGGATTTGGCGAGGTGAAGCGGATAGTAACGAGTTGGCTCATTCGAACCGGCTCGATGAACAAATTGGACGAGAAAGCACCATAAACCGCTTCAATCAATTGCTGTTCTGACCACTCCCGCGCAGGGCCTAATTTTACAAGTCCCAATTGCTGCAAAAAAGCAGAAAAACCTTTTGGGGGCTGCCGTGGATCAAAGGCAGGGTCGTCATACAGCTTTAGTTTGCTGATGGCTTTCAGCGCCACCTCGCGTGATTTGATGATTTCAACTTGAGTTTGAAAGTATTCACGTGATGAGCCTACTCCACCATATACATCCTCGATAGTCACCACTTTTTGCTTGTTTGTTTCAATCAACAGTGTAGTTTTTGCCTCATAGATGGGGGTACTGACAAACGCCACGACTCCTGCTACCAAGGTGACGACTGCCGCAAAAGCCAAAATGGCCCACTTGCGTTTAAGCAGGGTGCGCCAGTATTCCAAAAAGTCCAGACTTGGCTCGCGCTCAGACTGATCTGCAAAAAAGGCGTGCTTGGCCGGCGTCGCGCCAGCCCGTTGTAATTCAGACATTATCGGACTCGGGTTCAAAAAAATGATTCTTCGATAAAGATCGTGTCGCCAGGATTGACTGGGGTGTTGATCGTCGCCTTTTGAGGCCCGGCTTTGGGGTCAATTTCGCGAATGATGGTAATCTTTGAGTATGAAGCGCGCTCCTTGAACCCACCTGCCAGAGAACTCGCCTTTAGCACCGTCAAACCTGGTTGAAACGGGTAGCCACCAGGTTTTTCCACCATGCCGTTAATGTAAAACGGTCGGTATTCTTCAACTGTCACTGAGACACGGGGGTTAATCAAATAACGACCTTTCAGTCCGCTGGTGATGGCGCGTTCAATTTCGCCAATGGTCAATCCCAGCGCCTTGACTTCACCCAAAATTGGGTAGGGAATGGTGCCCGCATCTGTGAGACGAACTTTTTCTCGACTCAGATCGTCCTCGCCAAACACCCGCACGGTAATCACGTCGCCCGCAGCCAACTGGTAAGTGGAAAGCAAACTGTCGGAAGCAGAAGACTCGGGTGTTTTGGCAGGTTCCGCTTTTGTTTGCGGTTGAGACAGAACCTGCCCCGGTTTGACGGTTGGACTACTGTCGAAAAACTGCGCTTGGGCTGGCGTAAACCATAAAACAAGCAATAACAAACAAAACGAAATAAAACTACGAAGCAGCTGCAAGCCCATGTTCGGTAAAGCAACCTTCATCATGAATACTCCTTAGGGGAAATCGCAATTGCAAATGTACCGGACTTCGTCATTGAATGGTAGAGCGACGCGGTGATCCATGCAATATTAGATCGCAGTCGTCGCAATGACGGAAACAAATGGCACTTTTGAATTTTCAACCTCCCTGGTCAGTTAGCGCATACAAGCCTTGCCGGAAAAGCAAGCATTCCAAATTTTCAAAGTGCAGCTTCAAGCGTGAACATTGTGGTGGTGCGTTTGAACTCGCTGCCCGCAATATTTGAAGTGCTGTCTGTGCTGGAAAGATCAACACCGACTTTCAGCCAGCGAGAAAGCGCATATTTCAACGTTAAGCCCAAATTCAGAGCGCTATCCTGACGATCTGGCGTTGAACCCGGAAAATCGGTATTCATCTGCCCCACAGATAAAGTTGAACTTAGCT
>CAIYNH010000865.1 GCA_903927495.1 uncultured beta proteobacterium | reverse complement strand
CGCCGATGTACTGGCAGGTCGGCTACCAGCGGCGAGTCTGAAAGACAAAATTGTTCTTGTTGGAACGACCGCACCGGGACTGCAAGATGCGCGCGTCACCCCCGTTGGCGAGGTCTACCCGGGAGTAGAGGCCCATGCCAATGTGATCGCTGGCTGGCTCGATAACAAAGTCACACTCAAGCCGGATTACGCTATGGGTTATGACGTATTCATGCTCGTCATTGCAGGAGCGCTGCTGGCGGTCGGCTTGCCGCTGCTGTCAGCTCCCCGCGCTGTCATGCTCAGCTGCGGTGTTCTTTTCATCGTGGCGGCAGTTAATAGCTGGCTGTATATTGGTTGGGGCCTTGTCTTGCCAGTGGCTGCGGCGATTGTTATGAACCTGGCTGCGTTCGCGTTAAATATGAGCTTTGGATATTTTGTTGAAACACGCTCGAAGCGCGAATTGGCGCATTTGTTCGGAACATACGTTCCTCCCGAACTGGTTGACGAGATGGTGAAAGACCCTGACAGTTACAGCATGAAGGCCACGAGCCGAGAGCTGACGGTCATGTTCTGCGATATGCGCGGCTTTACAAAAATGTCGGAGCATATGGAGCCCACTCAACTTCAGGAACTCCTGACGGGCGTGTTCAGCAATCTGACCAGTATCATTCGAACTAATCGCGGCACGATCGACAAGTACATGGGCGACTGCGTCATGGCTTTTTGGGGCGCGCCCGTGGACACGCCCAATCATGCGCAATTGGCAGTGAAATCTGCCATGGAAATGGCCCATGCTGTGCGAGACATCAACCGTGATCACCGTGACAGAGGTTTGCCAGAAATTGGAGTCGGGATTGGTATCAATACTGGAACGATGTGTGTGGGAGATATGGGCTCCAATATCCGCCGCGCGTACACGGTGATTGGCGACGCGGTGAATTTGGGCTCCCGACTGGAAGGACTTTCTAAAGCCTACGGGGTCGACATTGTGGTTAGTGAGACCACCCGGAAACTGGCAACAGAATTTGCGTGGCAGGAACTTGACCGTGTTCGCGTCAAGGGTAAGGAGCAGGCCGTTGCAATCTTTTGGCCGATGGCTCCAGTCGCACAGCTGAATGAGGCCACAAACAACGAAATCAAGACTTGGGCATCGTTTGTTAAAGCCTATCGTGCTCAAAACTGGGATCAAGCGGACGTATTGCTAATCAACTTAATGCGCATGAATGCCAAAAAGTTCCTTTACCAACTGTATGCCGATCGGGTAGCCTCAATGCGCCTGCTTCCGTTTGACCCGGACTGGGACGGGGCAACCAATTTCGAAACCAAATGAGGCTCATACTGTGAAAGTACGCGTACTGGGATGCTCAGGTGCCATTGCCAAGGATTGCAGGACTACGTCGTTCCTCATTGATGGTGAGATATTGGTAGATGCCGGGACGGGGGTGGGTGATTTGACGCTGGATGAAATGCGCGGCATAGACCACGTTTTGCTGAGTCACTCCCATCTGGATCATGTTGCGGCATTGCCTTTGATGGTTGACGCAATTGCCGCTCAACGCAAGGCCCCCTTGAAGATCTACGCGCTGGCGGGCACGATTCAAGCGCTTAAAGCGCACATTTTCAACAATGTTATTTGGCCTGATTTCTCTCGTATCCCGTCGCCCGAGGCCCCTTTCATCAGCTTTTATGAAATTCGGGTTGGGCAGACTATTCAGCTGTCAGACAAATATATAGAAGTGCTACCGGCAGTCCACACGGTTCCGGCGGCGGGTTTTGCCATAACGGCAGGGCATGGATGTTGGGTTTTTACGGGCGATACAGAGCGAAATTCGGCTTTTTGGGATCGCGTGAACCAGCTGAATGTTGCTATGCTGGTTATCGAGACTGCATTTAGCAACCGTGAAAAAGACCTCGCGCGGCGCAGTTTGCACTTATCACCAACTGTTTTGGCAAACGAGCTTGATTACATCGCCAAGGGTAAAAACTACCCAATCTACATTACGCACACCAAGCCCGCTGAAACCGAACTCATCATGGCCGAGATACAGCGGTTTGACCAAACCCAACCATTTGGTCCGAATGTGACGCATGACATTCGCCGAATGCGTGCCGGCCAGGAGTTCGAAATATGAATGCTGTTGTAGCGCCTGGTTCTTCAGAAAAAGCGACCGAGCAAGCTTTTTTTGAATCGCAAAAGTTGCCATCTCAAAAACGGGGAATGACATTTGAGGCCCTGTTTTATCGACAACTGCACCATGTAACGGCGCGCATCCATGACACAGAAAACCTGGAGCAAATCATGCTCGAGGCCAGTCAGGACATTTGCAAACTCCTCAATGCCGATCGCCTGACGCTATATGCGGTGAACGAAGACCAGACAGCGATCGTGTCAAAAATCAAAACTGGGCTTAACAGCAGCAGTGACTTGAAGCTGCCTATTTCGCCACAAAGCGTTGCAGGCTATGCGGCTTTTAGCCGCAAATCGCTCAACCTGCCTGATGTGTATGACGAGGAGGCGCTCAAACAGATCCACCCTTCGTTGACCTTTTTAAAGGTGGTGGACAAGCGCTCTGGCTACCGGACCAAGCAAATGCTGGTTGCTCCCATTCTTGAGGGCACTACATTGCATGGCGTACTGCAAGTCATCAATAACAAGAGTGATGAACCGTTTGGCGATTTGGAAGTCGATGGCGTCT
>CAIYNH010000864.1 GCA_903927495.1 uncultured beta proteobacterium | reverse complement strand
GCAACGATTTATTCACAGCGACCAAGGGGCGCGGGGCCTACATGAACAACCGCCGCCTGCGCGTGGCCAAACGTATCCGCTTGCAGGAATGCCTGATTTCCACCGGCTTCCCGTTTCGCAAGGATGACGACTTCAACACCTACCTGCGCATGATGGGCGACATGATGCAGCGCAGCGCCGGTCTGCGTCGCCCGGGCGCAGCCGCGCTGGATTTGGCCTATGTTGCGGCCGGCTTTACCGATGGTTTCTTTGAAACCGGCCTGCAACCGTGGGATGTGGCGGCGGGCTCGCTGCTGATCACCGAAGCCGGTGGTCTGGTTGGCAACTTGTCTGGGGATTCCAACTTTTTGGAGCAAAAAGAGTGCCTGGCAGCCAATCCGAAAATTTATGGGCAAATGGTCGCAATCTTGGGTAAATACAGCAAATTTGCCAGTGCCGGTGAAAAAGCCACAGTACGCGCCGCCGTGGCAGAACTAGCCAACGCGGCACCAGCAGAAATACCGGTTACTGCCAAGAGTGCTGTTGTAGAAGATTGACGATTTAGAAATCAAATCAAATTAGCCAAGGGCAAGGCCTGGGCTGACTTCGGGGATCTGCGGCAAAAGAATGCTGAAAGTGGTGACCCTGTTGGCTGACGTGGCCCGGATCGTGCCACCATGCGCCAGCACAATGGATTTTGTAATAGCCAGCCCAAGGCCCGTGCCCTCGGTGCGACGTTGACGCGACGGATCAACCCTGAAAAAACGGTCGAACACCCGCTCCAGATACTCCGCAGGAATCGCATCTCCGGTGTTTTCAACACAAATCGAGATACACCCCACTTCAGCACTAAGAGTCACCCGCAACGCTGTATTTGCACCCGCATGGCGCACTGCGTTAGACAACAGGTTGCCCAGCGCTCGGCGCAGCATCATGCGGTCAACACTGACAGCGCCTGTGCCTGCCAGTTCAAATTGCAGCCCTTTTTCTTCGGCCACGGCCTCGTAGTAATCAAACTGCGCCAGCACTTCATCAGCCAAATGAACAATTTCACGATGCGGCACCACCAGCCCGTTGTCGGCCTTGGCCAGCAGCAGCATGTCCGAGATCATCCGGCCCATGCGATCGAACTCTTCTGCGTTGGACTCCAGAATGCCACGATATTCCTGTGCGCTTCGGGCGCGTGAAAGTGCGACCTGGGTTTGGGTCATCAGGTTGGAAACCGGCGTGCGCAGTTCGTGCGCAATATCAGATGAGAAATCAGAGAGCCGGCGAAACGCCTCTTCAAGCCTTGCCAACATGGCATTCAACGACTCCGCCAGTTCGGCCAGCTCCATTGGCACGGCATCCAGCGCCAGCCGCTGGTTGAGCTGTTGTGCCGTCACGCCCTGAGTGTGGTCGCGCATGGCCCGTAGCGGTGCCAGACCACGTTTGGCGGCAACCCAGCCCAACACACCTGTCAATACCGCCGCCCCCGCCACAAACAGCCACAGAGTCTGCAAAAACGAACGCATAAATATCTGGTGATGGGCAGTGTCTATAGCCACCGCCGCCAGCACCTTGGGCCGATCAGCAAGCCCGGTTGCCAATTCGGCCGCTATGGCCCGGTACGTCTGACTGGCGATGCGCCAAAGCTCGGGACGGTAGGGGTGCAGAACGGCGCTGGAAGCCAATAACTCGGGTGCAAAGTGGGCGTTGGACGTTGCAAATATCACTTCACGATCAGTGCCAATCAGCATCACTTCCAATCCGTGGTGGCCGACCAGGGGATGGTCCAGTTGTAGCGCGATGTGCGCCAGTTCGTCCGAAGATTTGAGCATCAGCAGGGTCTGACGGGTCAGCTCCATTTTGCCCTCAAGAACTTCCATATCAAGGTCTTCAAAGTGCTGCTCTACCGCCGAGGCAATCACCATTCCAAGCGCCAAGAGCACCGCTGATGATGCCAAGACAAACAGCAGGGTCAGCCTCCGGGTGATGGAGTGGTGTCCGGTCAGGCGCAATCGGGGTTCTCCAGCACGTAACCCATGCCACGCACGGTGCGAATCAGTTTGGGCTCGAATGCGTCATCCACCTTGGCACGCAAGCGGCGCATGGCCACCTCAATCACATTGGTGTCACTGTCAAAGTTCATATCCCAAACCTGCGACGCAATCAGTGAGCGCGGCAGCACCTCACCCGAGCGACGCAGCAGCAACTCCAGCAGCGCAAATTCCTTGGCCGTGAGATCGATGCGTTTGCCGGCTCGGCTGACCCGGCGCCGCAGCAGGTCGAGTTCCAGGTCAGCCATGCGCAAAAACTCCGCACTGCTGGACTTGGTGCCACGGCGCAGCAAGGTGCGCACTCGTGCCAAAAGCTCTGAAAAGGCAAAGGGCTTGACCAGATAGTCGTCTGCGCCCAACTCCAAACCCTTGACCCGATCATCGACCTGGTCTCGCGCGGTCAAAAAAAGCACCGGCAAATCTTTGCCTGCGCGACGGATACCAGCCAATACACCCCAGCCATCCAGCCCGGGCAACATCACGTCCAGAATGGCCAGGTCATAGTCCTGTGTCTGCGCTTGATGCAGGCCATCCGTGCCGTTACGCACCAGATCCACCACGAAACCAGCCTCAGCCAGGCCCTGCTTAAGGTAGTCGCCAGTCTTGGGTTCATCTTCAACAATCAAAATTCTCATGATGGCGATTTTCCACCAAAACCTGTGGACTATATAAATGATAGTGCTCAACGCTTATGCAGCATGCTATGCGGCCAAAACTTGGCTGATTTTCATGGAACACATGATTGGTTCTTGTCGCGTTTTTGAAAAAAATTCTGCAATTTTCCTGAGCCATGTATGCTTTCACAATGGTGGCCTTGGATAATCAATCGAATGCACCGTTTGCAGTGACCGCCCTGTTCAAAGGATCAACGTATGAAAGCTGGAATTTGCCTGAGCATCGGACTTACCGTTTTGAGCCCGACAGGCTCTTACGCCAACCCGCAACTGGCCCTGGCGTTCGGTTGCTTCAATTGCCACGGTGCCATCCAGCGCGGCGACGCCCCAACATTCGAGCGTTTGAGCGGCAAGTTAGCCAAGTTCAAGGGTGACAGCGTCGCTGAGGCCAACTTCGTCTCGAAGTACCGCAGTGGAGAACCGCTAGAGCGCGTAGAAGCGCATGAGCGCTTGAGCCCTGAGACCGCCAAAACATTGGTCCATTGGCTGGTTGAGGGCGGCAAGTAGTCTGACCTTTCATCCATTTTTGATGGTGTGGCGGGTTAACCCTAGAATCAATATCCTAACTCTGCAAGGTTCCCATGGTTCCCCATCTTGTCACGGCTCTAACCGGCCCCATCAACGAACTTGAGCAGCGCGTGCTGGACTCCATGCCGGCCATCGAGCGCTGGTTCCGGATGGAGTGGACCGAGCATACGCCGCCGTTTTACTGCTCTGTGGATGTTCGCAACGCCGGTTTCAAGCTCGCCCCCATAGGCACCAACTTGTTCCCGGGTGGCTGGAACAACCTGACCCCCGAGATGCTGCCACTGGCGGTACAAGCAGCGATGGTGGCAGTTGAAAAAATTTGCCCAGAGGCGCGTAATCTGCTCGTTATTCCTAAAAATGGCACGCACAGCCATTTCTATCTGGCAAACCTGATCCAGTTGCAGCGTATTTTTCATATGGCCGGCTTGAACGTGCGACTGGGTTCGATCGACCCGACCCTCAAAAAAGCCACCACTTATGACCTACCAGACGGCCAAAAGGTACTGCTTGAACCCGTCATCCGAAGCAAACGACGACTTGAGCTGAAAGACTTTGACCCCTGTACCGTATTGCTCAACAACGACCTCAGCACGGGCGTACCTGGCATTCTGGAAGAGACCCACGAGCAGTACCTGCTGCCACCATTGCACGCAGGCTGGCCAACCCGGCGTAAAAGCAAACATTTCAAGTGCTACGAAGAAGTGGCCAAACGACTTGGCAAGTTGCTCGGGGTGGATCCGTGGCTGATCAACCCGATGTTTGAGCCGTGCCCAGCACTGGGACTCAATGAAGAGGCAAGTCTGGAGCGCCTGAGCAGCCAGGTTGACGTGGTGCTGACACGAATCAAACGCAAATACAAAGAATACGGCATCAAGGAAAAACCGTTTGTGGTGGTCAAGGCAGATAACGGCACCCACCCGCTGGGCATCGTCACGGTTCGTGATGCCAAAGACATGCAAGCCATAAGAGAACGTATCAAAACCCTCTTTAAAGAGCAAAAATCCTCCCTATTGCCCCATGATTTTTTGGTGCAAGAGGGCGTGCTGACCCAGGAACGCGTCAACGAAGCGGTCGCCGAGCCGGTGGTGTACATGATGGATCGCTATGTGGTCGGTGGGTTTTACCGCATTCACGCCGACCGTGGTGTTGATGAAAATCTCAGCACACCAGGCTCGAGCTACGTTCCCCTGGGGTTCGAGCACAGCACGCACCTGCCGCAACCCGGAATCAAGCCTGGAGCCAGTGCGCCCAATCGTTTTTATATGTACGGGGTAATAGGTCGCCTGGCCATGGTGGCTGCCAGTTATGAACTCGAATCGACTGATCCTAATGCCGAAGTTTACGAGTAGTCACTGTTTCTGACGCAAAATAGCACTCCCAAATCAAACGGACCCCGGCTGAACACCAGTTGGGGCACATGCTTGGCAACTTCCAAATCTTCTCTCTCAGCGCTGACTCTGGGCGCTATTGGTGTGGTCTATGGTGACATTGGCACCAGCGTGCTGTATGCAGTCAAAGAAGTGTTTGGCTCTGGCCATGTTCCGTTTACACCAGAAAATGTACTGGGCATCCTGTCCATCTTTGTCTGGACCCTGACGGTCATCATTTCCCTCAAATACGTCACCTTGGTGCTGCGTGCCGACAACAACGGCGAAGGCGGTCTGGTCGCCATGCTGGCATTGGCTTCGCAGTCGGTCAAGGACAAGCCCGCTTTGCGCCGGGTGCTGCTGGTGGTAGGTATTTTCGGAACCTGCCTGTTTTATGGCGATGGTGTGATCACACCAGCAATCTCCGTGCTATCGGCGGTAGAGGGTCTTGAGGTAGTGTCACCCACCTTCAAGAAGGCCGTGATTCCGCTCACCCTGGTAATCTTGTTTGGTCTGTTTGCCGTGCAAAAGCGCGGCACTGCCGATATTGGCAAGTTTTTTGGCCCCATCACCATGGTCTGGTTTGCCGTGATTGCGGTGCTGGGGCTGTCACACATTCTGGAAAATCCTTCGGTGCTTTGGGCTTTGAGCCCGCATTACGCGCTCGGGTTCATGTGGACCAATCCTGGCATCACCTTTATCATTTTGGGAGCTGTGGTGCTGTGCGTGACCGGTGGTGAAGCACTCTACGCCGACATGGGCCACTTTGGCAAAAAGCCAATTCGCCTGGCCTGGTTTTCAATTGTGATGCCATCTTTGATCCTGAACTACTTTGGTCAGGGGGCTTTGTTGCTGCATAACCCGAACGCCGTTAAAAATCCATTTTTCATGATGGCCCCGGAATGGGCACTTGTCCCGCTGGTGGGGTTGGCCACCCTAGCCACGGTGATTGCCTCGCAAGCGCTGATTACTGGCGCGTTTTCAGTGACCAAACAAGTCATTCAGCTAGGTTATTTGCCACGCCTGCAAATCTGGCACACCAACGTCAAGGAAACCGGGCAGATCTTCATGCCATTTGTCAATTGGGGGCTGTTTGTTGCCATTGTGCTGGCAGTTATGTTGTTCAAATCATCCAGTAATCTCGCTGCGGCCTACGGCATTGCCGTGACGATGGACATGCTCATCACGACCATGCTGACATTTTTTGTCATTCGGTACAGCTGGAAATACCCTTTGGCACTGTGCATCGGCGCAACGTCCCTGTTTTTCCTGGTGGATTTAGCATTTTTTGCCTCCAATCTGATGAAGCTGTTTGAGGGTGGCTGGTTTCCATTGCTGATCGCTGGGGGTGTCTTCAGTTTGATGCTGACCTGGAAAGACGGTCGACGCTTGCTGAACAAGAAACTTGAGGCCGATGCGATCGATCTCAACAGTTTTCTGGAAGCGGTATTTGTCAGTCCGCCAACCCGGGTAGCGGGAACCGCAGTGTTCCTGACGGCAGCCTCTGGTACCGTGCCGAACGCCATGCTGCACAACCTCAAACACAACAAGGTGCTGCACGAGATCAACCTTTTTGTCACGGTTGTCAACCACGAAGTTCCGTGGATCGGAATGGACAAGCGGCTGACCATTGAATCTCTCGGGCACGACTGCTGGCAGGTAGTGGTGAATTACGGTTTCAAGAATGACCCTGATTTGCCCAAGGCTCTGCAACACATGAAAGGCCGTGGCTGCGAGCTTGATGCCATGACCACCAGTTATTTCCTGTCTCGCGACACCGTGGTACCCAGTATTTGCAGCGGTATGGCGCACTGGCGGGAAAAACTCTTTGCCCAGATGCACCTCAATGCCAGTGGCGCCGCCGACTTTCTAAACCTGCCAAGCAACTCTGTGGTGGAGTTGGGCTCCAAAATTGAAATTTGACCCATGGCGGGGAGGTGTCTGGTGGGGGCTGCAACCGGGTGCCGTTGTGGGCGGCTTTGAGTGTCTGGGCCGATGAGTTTTTTCAAAGACCTGTCCCCTTCCGCGTTCACTGCCGG
>CAIYNH010000863.1 GCA_903927495.1 uncultured beta proteobacterium | reverse complement strand
TGCTGCATGTTATGGGTCACGATCAGGACGGTGTAATCGCTTTTGAGTTCGGTGATCAGTTCTTCGACTTTGGCCGTGGAGATCGGGTCCAGCGCCGAACAGGGCTCATCAAGCAACAAGACCTCGGGTTTGATGGCAATACCACGCGCGATGCAAAGCCGCTGCTGTTGTCCACCGGAGAGGCTGGAGCCGCTTTGTTTGAGCTTGTCCTTGACCTCGTTCCATAACGCCGCCTTGCGCAAGGCCCATTCAACCCGCTCTTCCATCGCCGTACTATCGAGTGCTTCAAACAGCTTCACGCCAAAAGCCACGTTGTCAAAAATTGACATTGGAAACGGCGTAGGTTTTTGAAACACCATACCAACCTTGGCCCGCAGCAAGGCGACATCGGCCTTGCTGGTGAGCAGGTTTTCACCATCGAGCAAGATCTCGCCTTCGGCGCGCTGCTCCGGGTACAACTCAAACATGCGGTTAAAGACCCGCAACAGGGTTGATTTGCCGCATCCTGAAGGTCCAATAAAGGCGGTCACCTTGTTTTCAGGAATTTCCAGATTGATGTTTTTCAGGGCGTGGAATTTACCGTAGTAAAAATTTAGATTTTTGACGGCAATCTTCGGGGTCACTTGCAACGCGGTGGCAGTATTCATGCTCAGCCTTTGTTTCGGGTTAAAACTCTGGCCAAAATATTCAGTCCCAGAACAGAAATAGTGATGATGAAAACCCCAGCCCAGGCCAGTTTTTGCCAGTTTTCATAGGGACTCATGGCAAACTTAAAGATCGTCACGGGAAGGCTTGCCATGGGCTCACTCAGGCTCGAGGTCCAGAACTGATTGCTCAAAGCGGTGAACAGCAGCGGCGCGGTTTCACCAGCAATGCGGGCCACGGCCAGCAAAATTCCCGTGATGACACCCGAGCGCGCAGCCGTCAGGGTGATGCTGGAGATGACTTTCCATTTGGGTGCGCCCAGCGCATAAGCGGCCTCACGCAGGCCCGCAGGCACCAGTTGCAGCATATTCTCGGTGGTGCGAATCACCACCGGAATCACAATCAGTGCCAGTGCCACGATGCCGGCGTAGCCTGAGAACGATTTGAAACGACTCACGATCACGGCATAGACAAATAAGCCGATCACGATGGATGGTGCCGAGAGCAAGATGTCATTGACAAAGCGCGTGACATTGGCCAACCAGCCATGGCTGTCAAACTCAGCCAGGTAGATGCCGGCCATCACGCCGATTGGAGTGCCGACAAAGGTGGCCAACGCGACCATCAAAAACGAGCCGTAAATGGCATTGGCCAGACCGCCTTCGTCGTTGGGTGGCGGGGTCATCTGCGTCATGGTGGCGATGGACAGTCCGCCCAGGCCCAGGGTCATGGTTTCGATCAAGATCCAGATCAGCCAGAACAAGCCAAAGGCCATGGCCATCAAGGACAGCAGCAAGGCCACGCGGTTGACCAACTTGCGGTGGGCGTAGCGTTCGAGTCGGGTTTGGGTACTCATGTTTTTGCGCCTTCGTTCTTTTTGAGCTGCGACAAGAGAATTTTAGAAATGCCGAGCACCACAAAGGTGATGAAGAACAGCACCAGGCCAAGGTACATCAGGGATGCCTGGTGCAGACCTTCGCCGGCTTCGGCAAATTCGTTGGCCAGCGCCGAGGTGATGCTGTTGGCCGCCTGAAACAGACTCAGGGAATCGAGTTGGTTGAAGTTACCAATGACAAAGGTGACCGCCATAGTCTCGCCAATGGCGCGGCCCAGCCCCAGCATGATGCCGCCAATTACACCAGCTTTGGTGTAAGGCAAGACCACGCTGGTGACCACCTCCCAGGTGGTGGCTCCGAGCCCGTAAGCCGATTCCTTGAGCAAGGTTGGTGTGACTTCAAAGACATCACGCATCACCGCTGCAATGAACGGAATGATCATGATCGCCAGAATAATGCCAGCCGACAAAATACCAATACCGACGGGCGGCCCGGAGAAAAAGGCACCCAGAAACGGCACGCCTTTGAAGGCTGCCTGCAAGGGTTGTTGCACATAGGTGGCCAAGATCGGGCTAAATACCAGCAGTCCCCACATGCCATACACAATCGACGGGATGGCTGCCAGCAATTCAATGGCGGTGCCCAAGGGGCGCTTGAGCCAAGCCGGTGAGAGTTCGGTTAAAAACACGGCGATACCAAAGCTCACCGGCACCGCAATCAGCAAGGCGATGAGTGAGGTCATCAAGGTGCCATAGATCATCACCAGCCCGCCAAACTCCAGTTTGACCGGATCCCAGGTGGTGCTGGTGAGAAAGCCTAGGCCGAACTTGCTGATGGCGGGCCAGGCCCCCATGGTCAGGGAGACCAATATAGCAATCAAGATGCACAGGGTGAACACCGCTGCACTTTTGGCCAGCCAGCCAAAAATACGGTCTGCCATAGGTCCAGAACGTGCCGATTTGACCGGCGGCGGATTGATCTTTGTCCTCTCAAGTGATTGGTTCGAGGGGTGAAGAGGTATCTGGTTCGCCGACATAGTAATTGACACGCACGGACTCCTTGAATTGGCCTTGGAAAAGTTCCTGACTTACTTCAGTGCAACCGGCTTGCCAGAGGTGTCTTTGACGGTGGCCCAAACTTTTTCGATGCTGCTTATCACGCTATCAGGCAAGGCAACATAGTCCAGGCTGGCAGCAATCGGATCGCCATTTTTAAACGCCCAGCTAAAGAACTTGAAGGTCTCTGTCGCGTTGGCAGGCTTGTCTTGTTGCAAATGCATCAGGATGAAGGTTGCCGTGGAGATGGGCCAGGTGGCTTTGCCGGGTTGGTCGGTGATCAACTGGTAAAACGACTTGTTCCAGTCAGCGCCCGCAGCTGCAGCCTTGAAGGCTTCTTCACTGGGCGCAACAAACGCACCGTCCTTGTTTTTCATCAAGGTGTAGGTCATTTTGTTTTGTTTGACGTAGGAGTATTCGACGTAGCCAATCGAATTGGGCAGACGGTTCACAAATGAGGCAACGCCTTCGTTGCCTTTGCCGCCTGCGCCTACTGGCCAGTTCACTGCTGTGCCCTCTCCTACCTTGGTTTTCCACTCAGGGTGGACGCGGCTCAAGTAGTTGGTGAAGTTGAAGGTGGTGCCTGAGCCGTCGGCGCGGCGCACCGGGGCAATGTCAGCATCGGGCAGAGCTAAGCCGGGATTGAGGGCCTTGATGGCCGTATCATTCCACTTGGTGATCTTGCCCAGGTAAATGTCGCCCAGAACTTGACCGTCGAGCTTCATCTGGCCGGGGGCAATGCCTTTGATGTTGATCACCGGCACGGTGCCGCCGATCACGGTCGGGAACTGAAACTGACCCTTGGATTTGAGCACTTCATCGGTCTGGGGCATGTCAGAGGCACCAAAGTCAACCGTTTTGGAGTCGATTTGCTTGATGCCGGCACCAGAACCGACGGATTGGTAGTTCACCTTCACACCAGTGGCCTTGTTGTAATCTGCCGCCCATTTGGCGTACAGCGGCGCGGGGAAGCTCGCTCCGGCACCGACGATTTCCTGCGCACTCGCAAAGTTAGCTATCGTCATGGCGGCCAGGCTGGCCAAACTGATCAGGGAGATTTTGAAACCGGTTTTCATGTATGTACCTTGTGAGTTGATGAAAATATCTGAGATGCAACCCCGCCAATGTAAGTAGCTTGTGTGACAGTGTTGTGACAATCAACGCATCGACATCAATTATTCACCAAAAGAAATAAATGTCGGCAGGATGCATTTTTGAAACACAAGTGTCACAAATCCTTTTTATTATCTTCACATAACGTCATGAGTCGCTGAATCTGTTTGTTCGTCCTGTTGGGCTGACACACTTGGTCATGCCAGCGTGACCACACCAACCAGGATAAGTTATGGACACTGAAACTCTCCTTGCCGCCGTTGACCTGGGATCGAACAGTTTTCGACTTGAAATCGGCCGCATGGACCATGGGCAGTTTTGCCGCATTGAATACCTGAAGGAAACCATTCGACAAGGCAGCGGCCTCGATGCTGAGCGCAACCTGACCCCCGAGGCCATGCGGCGCGGCTGGGAATGCCTGGCGCGTTTTGGCGAACGACTGGCCGGCTGCGACAACCTGAGCGTGCGCGCAGTGGCCACGCAAACCCTGCGTGAGGCGCGCAACCGCGATGAGTTTTTGACCAAAGGCAGCGAGTTGCTGGGGTTTCCCATTGGCACCATTTCGGGTCGAGAAGAGGCACGCCTGATTTATCAGGGGGTGGCGCAAGCGCTACCACAAAGCAATGAGCGCCGTTTGGTGATTGATATTGGTGGGCGATCAACCGAATTGATTCTCGGACAAGGCTTTGAGCCGCGCGTCATGGAGTCCTACCGGGTTGGCAGCATTTCATGGTCAACCCGCTACTTTGCCGACAACCAGCTCTCGCGGCGCAATTTTCAGATGGCAGAAATTGCGGCCAAGGCGGTGCTCGACGAGGCGCTTAACTCCTACCGACCCGACACCTGGGATACCGCTTATGGCTCGGCTGGCACCGTGGGCGCGGTCTGCGATGTGCTGGTGGCTGCAGGTTGGCCGCAGGGCGTGGTCAGTCGTGCGGGGCTGGATTGGTTGTTGGACAAGTTGATCAGCGCTCAAAGCACGGATCGTATTCGTCTGCCCGGCATGCGTGATGACCGGCGTGCCATTATTGGTGGCGGTGTCAGTGTCTTGCGGGCGGTGTTTGAACTCCTGCAGATTGAGCAATTGCACCAGGCCAGTGGAGGTTTGCGGCACGGACTGCTTTTTGATTTGATGGGTGACACCTCAGACCAAACTGATCTGCGGTCAAAGTCTA
>CAIYNH010000862.1 GCA_903927495.1 uncultured beta proteobacterium | reverse complement strand
GCCTCCAGCCCGGCAAAGGCACCGCTGTGGATGCGCACCCGGTCGCCGGGGGCAAACAGGCGCTGCGGCTCGGTACTGGCTGTGCGGGTTCGGTTGCGGATGGCGTCCACCAGGATCGGGTCTACCTTGGCAGGCTCGGCGCCAAAGGTCACCAGGCGGCTTACACCCAGGGTAGAGCGGATGGGGGCGCAGCTATGCTGGGCGTCGGCCTCAATAAACAGGTAGCGCGCAAACAGCGGCTCGTGCACAACCTTGAGCGCCTGCTGGCGCACACGCTCAACACTCAGCAAGGGCAGGAAGCAGTTGTAGCCCTGGGCAGACAAGTTTTCAAGCGCGCGCTGCTCTTGGCGCGGCTTGGTGTGAACCAGGTACCAGTGCATGGGGCAGGCATGAGGCATGGTGCCAGCGGTTAAGGGGCTTTTGATAGCTTGGGCGCGGGTGTAAGCGCGGCGCTAATGCACCACCTAAAGCGCACCAACCGCACATACAGCAAGTGGTAGGCAGCAGCAAACAACAGCAAGCCCAGCGCCAGCAGTGGCGTGTTGTCGTAGGCCGACACGGCCCACGTTGCGGGCAGCAGGGTCATGCCCCACAGCAGCGTACCGGTAATGGAATTGCGTGTGGTGCGGCTCAGTGTTGGACAAAGTTGTCGCACCACGCGCCGCTTGACCAGGCTGTGCAGGTGCAGACGGTCGGCAGTGCCCAAGCCGCGGCGCCGCAGCCTGCGCCGCAGCATGCTAAAAACCACTTCCAGCACCGGGTAGCTGCAAATCAGCAGCGGGCACCAGGCCGAAACCTGCGGGTACTGGTGCAGCAGCAGCACCGCCATCCAGGCCACGCTAAAGCCCAGAAAGTACGCGCCACCATCACCCATAAACAATTTTCCCCAGGGCCAATTAACCAGCAGAAAACCCAGTGCGGCGGCGGCCAAAATCAAACAAATCGCGCTGAGGGTGCTTGCGCCAAGCTGCAGGTCCAGCCAGGCAATGGCCCCCAGGGCGATGACTGCTGTGCCGGAAGCCAGGCCGTTAAAGCCGTCGATGATGTTGAAGGCATTGGCAACCCCGCTTACGGCAAAGGCGGTAAACAGCACGGCAAAGGGCGTCCACTCCAGCAGGGTGTCTAGCCAGGGCACATTGATGTCGCCAATGGTCAGGCCCGTGATCATCGAGCCCAAGATGCCACTGCCAATGGTGGCAAACAGCCGGGTGCGAACGCTGACGCGGTGGGTGCAGTCTTCCAGCAGGCCAAAGGCAAATGCCGGGGTGCCAGCCAGCACCAGTTGCATGAGGAAGTGGCGCATCTCGCCTTGGCAGAGCCATGTGCCCAGCACCACGCTGAAGTACAGCGCCAGGCCACCAATGCGGGGCGTGGGCATGGTATGTGCGCTTTGCACGTTGCGCAACAGCCCGGCAGTAAAGTGCCCGTGCAGCGGTTTGGTGAGCACCAGCAGCACCGCACAAAACCATGCTGCTGCCCCAACGGTGTACGCCACTGGTGGCCAACCCTGCTGCGAAATGTCCATGGTTCAATCCCCTATTCATGCGTCAATGACGGCTCCGTGTCTTGGCATCGGTAGCACGATCAATTTAACGGTAATGTAGCCTTTTTTTTATTCTAACCGAAATGATTAATATTGGCTAGTCAATATGGGTGTCAATGGGTGACCATTTGTTAGTTGCCCCGCCACGCCTTGCGCCAGGCGTTGCGCAGGCGCGTCACCCGAGTTCGACACCAAATGACGCAAGCTATTGATTTATATAGGGCGAGCTTCAAACTTGCCACTACAAAAGGGCCAACTGGGCGTCTTGGGTCGGTTTTCTGTTGTTCAAAGTCTCCAGCACTTTGGCTTGTGTGTCGTTGATGGTTGAGATGCCTGCGATGGGCGCTGCTTTGTTGATGCGCACCGGATGACGCTGAATCTTTCTCAGCTCTGCCAACGCCCGCTCCGGCGACAAATCACTTTTGGCCAGCTTCAACCTTTGGCGCATGCCCCCCGTGCCAATTTGCTGGACGGCCATAGCGCCACAGGCCATTGCCTTGCTACAAGACCAGCAGTTCACCCCGGATGTGACGCGCATTTTGCGCAATATGAAGCCGGGGGCCAGGTTGAAGCCGTCAAGACCTTCATTGACCGGCAGGAGCCTGAAATACTAGAACACTTTGAACTGGTGGTCAACACCGTCAGCATGGAAGAAGCGGTTGGGCAGCAGGAAAGCCACTGAAGCTTGGCAAAAATACAAGAATTTGTCTTCTAAAAGTCAAAATCCAGAGTTATAATTTGTTCGAATAATGAACAGCTGTAAAAGCTGCGCAAAGTTAAACGGGGGGCCAAACG
>CAIYNH010000861.1 GCA_903927495.1 uncultured beta proteobacterium | reverse complement strand
GCTCAAAGCTGCAACCGCGCTGGTGCTCAAGGCAGCAACTTGGGTGCCGGTCATTGCCGTGATGGCATCGGCGCTCAAACTTTTGATCTGGGTGGCTGTGAGGCCGCCGGCCGCGGTGCCCATGAGATGAGCCAACCCTGCGCCCGTGCTGGCACTGGCTAATCCGCCGAGTTGGTCAGTGCTAAGTGCCGCTATTTGTTTGCTGCCCAGAGCTTCGATCTGTGTGTAATCCAGGATAGCCAATTGCCCAAGTTTGAAGGAGCCAACTTGTTTGGCATTCAGTGTCCCAAAGTCAGCTGCGCTCAACCCGGCTATTGCGCCTGTAGTACCGCCTGTCGTGTCGATCGCCTGGATCTGGGCGGTGGTCAGAGCGGCAATGGCTTGATCGCTCAAGGCGTTGATCTGAGCCGATGAAAACTTGGCGAAGGCCTCCGCGCTGATGTTGGCGACATCGGACGCAGTCAGGTTAGAAGCCACCAGTCCCCCAACCTGCGCGGTCGTAAGGCTCTTGAAGTCTGTAGCCTTGATGCTACGGTACTGATTGGCGCTCAAGGCGTTGATGGCGCTTGAGGTCATTCCTGTAAATACTGAAGTCATGGCGTATCCCCTTGGCAATCTAATGGCTGTTCGCAGCGGTCGGTAAGCCGGCAAAACATATTGCTTGAGCTCGCCTTAGCCACTGATTCGACTTGAGGTTGGAGTTCTTTAGCAGGATGCCAATGAGTTTGCCTGGAATTGTTGCAAGTTATTGATTTGCAAGGAATTAATATTTTTGCCGCGCCGTATTGCATTGGGGTGAAACTGGGTCGGTGCGGTCGACTGAGCTGGCTAAAGTTATTCCGACTCGCTCCGATGCCTGTACCTGATAGCGAGCAGCGTTCGTGCAACCACGTGGTATGCAGCCACGGCACACCAACCATTAGCGGGGTCCGTCGTGTCCTTAACCATAGGTTCCAGCCTTTCTGCCTACAGTTCGACGCAAATCGCGGCGCTTACTGTCAAGCAGGTGAAAGCCTTGACGACCGAGCAGGTTGCTTCGATTGCTTCCACGGCCATCGTCGGGTTGACCGGCACACAACTGCAGAACCTGGCTGGCGCCAACGTGGCTGTGCTTTCAACACAGCAGGTCTCGGCGCTGGCTATCTCTCAGCTTAATTCGTTCAGGGGTTCCCAAATTGGCGTGTTGAGCGCGGATCAGATCAACGCCATCACCGGCATTGCGGATATGCGGGCGGCGCAGGTGGCGGCGTTTAGCAGCACCACTATTTCCGGCATCAACAGTACACAAATTGGGGCACTGTCAACCCAGCAGATTCAGGCTTTGAGTGCGAGCCAGATCATTGGCATGGCCAGCGCCCAAGTCGCCGCGCTGGGGACAGACCAGGCTGCAGCGTTTACAGCCAGCCAGCTTAAAGCCATTGAAACGCAGGATTTGATTGCTCTGGGGACGGCCAATGTTCAGGCTTTGAGTAGCTCGCAACTGGCCGCACTTACAACCAGGCAGGTCAAAGCGCTTACAACCGATCAGATCGCTGCGATCGAGTCGCAGGACATGGCCGGACTGACCAACGCCCAGGTGGCGGCGCTTTCTACCGCGCAGGCCAGCAAATTGTCGGAGGATCAGCTCGCGAATATGCGCGGCGCGCAAATTGCTGCGCTCAGCAGCGCCAGCGTGGCGGCGCTCCAGTCGACGCAGCTATTGGCGCTGAGCGGCGGGCAACTTGGTGCAATGACTACCGGCCAGATGGTTGCCCTTGGCAGCGCGCAGCTCAACACGCTGGATGCGGAGCACGTTGCCAGCTTTAGCGCCAAGCAGGTTGCGGCCATCGAAACGGTGGATATGGCCGTTTTGGGTACCGCCCAACTGGAGGCTTTGACCACCACCCAAGTTGCGGGTTTGACAACGCAGCAACTGCGCGCCTTGACGGTGGAGCAGATCGCCGCCATGGAGGCGCAGGACATTGCCGCCCTCAAGACGAACCAGTTGGTGAGCCTCAAGACCGAACAGATCGCGGCGTTGACCACCGAACAGTTGATCGGGATCAAGAAAGAGAACATCGCGAGCCTGACAACCGACCAAATTGCGGCGCTGATCACCGAGCAGGTGGAGGCGTTGACCACAGCGCAGGTGCAGTCCCTTAGCACCAGCCAAATCGCTGCGTTGGGCAGCGATCAGATTGGCGCGTTGACAGTGGG
>CAIYNH010000860.1 GCA_903927495.1 uncultured beta proteobacterium | reverse complement strand
TCGGGACGGTCTCCCCGCAGGATTGCATCCACGGCTTGCTGACCGTCATGTGCTACCGCGTGGGTCAATCCGACCTGGCTCAGAAGTGCGCAGATAACCATACGGTTCACCTGGTTATCCTCGACCACCAGAACGTGCCCCTGCATGGCATCCGGATTTGCAGCCGTATCGGTGTGGCTGGGATGTCGCTCCGTCTGTCGGCTTTCCTGATCTGAAGCCATGCTGTCGGCACGAATGCGAAACCAGAACCTCGAGCCTTTGCCGGGTTCGCTGGCCACGCCAACGCTGCCGCCCATGGCATGGGCGAGACTCGAGACGATTGATAGCCCAAGCCCGGAGCCGCCAAATTGCCGCGTTGTTGAGTTGTCGGTTTGAGAGAATGGCTTGAACAGCAAGCCAAGCTTGTCGGTCTCAATGCCAATGCCGGTGTCTATCACCGCAAACTCCAGCATGACCGAATCATCTTCACGATCAATTTCAAGACACTCAATTCTGACTTTTCCCGTTTTGGTGAACTTGATGGCGTTGCCAACCAGGTTGGAAATCATCTGGCGCAGGCGGTGTGCATCGGCCTGATAGCGTTGCCCTGTGGCGCCCTGCCACTGGCAATCAAGCTGCAGATTTTTCGCCTCTGCGGCTGCCGTGAAGAGGTTCTTGACTTCATGGATGATTGATTCTGGATCGAATGGAATAACGTCGATCTGGAATTTTCCGGCTTCAATTTTTGACAGATCCAGAATGTCATTGAGCAGGGTCAACAAGGTCTGACCACAAGAAAGAATGGTACGGGCATAGTCCAGTCGCTCACGCTCCATCAAATCGGGCATAAGCAGCAACTGTGCCATGCCCAGAATACCGTTCATGGGTGTACGAATCTCATGGCTCATGGTTGCCAGAAAGCGACTTTTGGCCTGGTTGGCCGCTTGAGCGTCTTCGGTCGCACGTACCAGTTCGGTGATGTCCATGCGGAAGCCGACGATATGGCCATCGGGCATCTTTCGCTCGATGATACGAAGGGTTCGGCCGTTTTCATGTTTTTGAATCACAGTGCTGTTACTGGCGAGGTGGACGGCCATGCGATCCCTGACCCATTCGTCCACGCGCCCACGGGCATCTGTGTATTGGCCACTTTCAGCGCCAGCACGCACCAGCGACTCGAAAGTAACCCCTGGTTCCATGAGGTGCGCGATGTTGGCGTAGATTTTGCGGTATTTATCGTTGCAGAAGACCAGTTGGTCTTCTGGACTAAAAAGCGCAAATGCCTCGTCGACGGTGTCTATGGCACCGCGCAATAGTTGGGCACTGTCCTTGATGACGACTTCTGCCCGTTTACGCTCGGTGATGTCTTTACCGACCCCCTGGTAACCGCAGAACAGGCCCTGGTTGTCAAAAATGGGTGTGCCACTGATCGACACCCAGTGCTCTCTGCCAGCTCGATTGGGGCGGCGCATTTCAAAATCATGAAAAGGCAAATGTTGCTGCAGCAAGGACTTGTGGGCCTGCCAGTCAGTTTCCGATAGATTCAGCGCGGGCATGTCCCAGCGGGTCAGACCATAGTGGTCGTTAGCGGTAATTCCTGTCATGAGTTGCAGGTCGCCATCCATCCGGATGAATCGAAAATTTGAGTCCTGTTCCCAGTACCAGTCTGATGACAATCGCGTCAGGCTGCGAAACCGCTCTTCACTTTGATACATCGCTTGTTCTGTCTGTTTTAGTTGCGTGATGTCCTCATACATGCCAAGCACCCCGACCACTTCATCCTGAGCATTCCGCAGTGGCACCTTGGAGGTTCGCAGCCAGATGGTTTTTCCGTCAGCCGTGGTCTGTGGTTCGTCATACAACAGCTTTGGCATGCCCGAGTTCATCACCTGCCGGTCATCTGCGCAATACAACTCTGCCTGATCTTTCCAACTCAGTTCAACATCTGTTTTGCCAATCAAATCGTCTGGCACATTGACTCCGGCATCTTGGGCAAATGCCGGATTGCAGCCAAGGTAATGCAAGTCCTGGTCTTTCCAAAAAACCCGCATGGGCGCTGTGTCGATGACTGAGCGCAGGAGATTGAGTGATTCTGCCAAAGTGGCTGAGGACTTGGCTTGCTCCGTAATGTCACGATAGCACCAGATGCGTCCACCCGCACTGCCTGTGGCCAAGGCACGTGAGAAACTGGCGAAGACGCGGCCATCTTTGAAATTCAGAGTGTCTCTGGCCTCCTCGTTGCCGCCGTAGACTCGTCTAATCTGGTTGGTAAAACTATCAGGATCGGCCAGTTGATCGCGTGCCACCGTCAGCAATGCG
>CAIYNH010000859.1 GCA_903927495.1 uncultured beta proteobacterium | reverse complement strand
GCCACGCGGCCATCAGCCGCCACAAGCACTGTTGTCGGAAACACCGTTGCCCCCCACGCTCTGGCCAGGGCGCCTGTCGGATCCAGTAGCACAGGCAGACTCAAATTCGTACGCAGTGAATAGCGCTGAACAACAGTGATGGACTCTTTGAAGTTAACCGCTAGAACCACCACCTTGTCCGTTCCGTACAACTCGCCCATGGTTTGAAGCGAAGGCATTTCTGCCAGGCACGGCGAGCACCAACTGGCCCAGAAATTGATCAGGACTGCCTTGCCGCGCAAATCAGCGAGGCGCCAAGCATGGCCAGTGAGGTCGGTGCCCTCCAAGGCAGGTACAGGTTTGTTTGCTGGCCAGGTAAGCATCTCATACCCCTGGGCTTGCAACCATGGGCTTGATGTCAATGCGGCAACGGCGAGCAACACACTTCCGGATTTTCTGAACATTTTCCAGAACAAATTGAACTCCAATTCAGGTCTCAACAATGCGATGGGGTTTGGGCCAATTCTGCCTGACTTGGGTCTGGTTCTCAGATCGTACTGTCGTAGACGCAGTCAAAGCATCGCACTAGCCCGTAAGTGACAGGCACCAATACGCGGCGAATCATCAGCAATCTGTTCAAGGAAAGCGGTTTTGCCAATGCTGAGGAGGCTGCAGACGGTGCTGTGGCCTTGCACATGCTCCAGAATGGCAACTTTGATTTCGTGGTGAGTGAATAAATATGCCCAACATGAACGGGTTGCCTAAGCTTTGGAGCCAGCGCCTGGAAGCTCAAAGATCGTGAGCGCTTTATTGGCTGGAGCGAGGCTCAGCGCGCAGACAAATTGCAGCTGGTGGTCAATAATGCGCGCTTTTTGATCTTGCCCTGGGTACGCAGCTTGGGTTTGGCCTCAAAGATTTTATCGAAGGCGGCCCGCCAGTTGCACAAAGATTGGCTGGCTCGCTATGGTTTTGCTCCGGTGTTGCTGGAGACGTTTGTGGAGTTTGAGCGTCACAAGGGAACATGCTACAAGGCCGCTAACTGGACTCTGGTGGGACGCACTGCCGGGCGGGGCAAGAAGTCCAAAAGCAACAAGCCGCTGATTCCCATAAAGGACATCTGGCTGTACCCGTTGCGTCGGGATTGGCAAACCATCTTGCGCCGACCCTTGATGGGGGTTGAGCGAATAGTTACCCAAAACGAACCCCGAAACTTCAGTTATAAGAAATCCAATGAACCGATATTGACCTGGAATTGCCGTCGCCATCAAATTCACCAAGGCTGCCGTTAGCCGGTGTAGTTAAAAATGCGGTCATCATCAGTAGACACCAACTGCTGACTGAGCTTGCGGTTTTGCAATGTAGATCAAAGGAAAAACCGTCCAGTCTTGCTGTGCCTTTTTTTATCAATAGAATCAAATGCACTCCAACTCTTTGCGCCCTGTCCGGGCTTGTACCTTATGTACACTGAAGATATCAGCTTCGCTGACGTGATGGCTTCGTCGGTTCACGACATGAAGAATTCTGTCAGTGTTCAGGTCCATGAGTTGGAAAGCATTGCGGCACAAATCAAGGAAAAGGTGGATGGCACAGCGTTTCAAAGCCTGGTGTCAGTGATTGCGCAGGCACAACGAGTGGATGCCAACCTGATTCAGTTGCTCAGTTTGTACAAATTTGGCAAGTCGATTTACCCGCTGGACATCGCCGAACATTCGGTAGCCGAGGTGATCAGCGAGGCAATACTGCACAAATCTTCGGTGTTGGCGTTCAAAGGTATTTCGGTCGAGGTGGATTGCAAGGATGATTGTTACTGGTATTTCGACCGCGACTTGATCACCGGCGTGCTGCTCAACGCTATGAACAACGCTTACAACTACACGCAGGACAAAATTCGTATTGTCGGCAGCGTTAAAGACAGTTTACTGACACTTCGGGTGGAAGACAATGGAAGAGGCTACCCGACCCGCATGTTGCAGGACCATGATGGCGTGGATTCAAAGAAAGGGGTAAATTTTTCAAGTGGCAGCACCGGTCTGGGGTTCTATTTTTCATCGCGGGTGGCGCAACTGCACCAAAACCAGGGCCAATCGGGTTCACTGACGATTGAGAACGGTGGCGCTTACGGCGGTGGTTGTTTTGTGGTTCGTTTGCCCTGAGCGCGGCGAAAGACGCAGATGACGTTTTCTCTCAAACAAGCCAACACTCTGATCATTGATGATTTTCAGGGCATGCGCACCATGTTGCGTGACTTTCTCCGGATGATGGGCATGACCAAGGTCTGCACTGCCAGCAACGGCAAGGATGCCATCAGCCAGCTCCGTCTAGCCAAGTTCGACGTGGTAATTTGTGACTACAACCTCGGTCCCGGTGCCAATGGGCAGCAGGTGCTGGAAGAAGCCAAACTATGCGATCTGATCGGCGTATCTACAATTTGGGTGATGGTGACGGCCGAAAAAACCACCGACATGGTCATGGGGGCGGCTGAGATCAAACCAGATGACTACTTGCTCAAGCCCATTAACCAAGTACTGTTACAAAACCGCTTGGAGAAACTGATTACCCGCAAACAGTCTTTTGGGTTGGTGGAAGGTGCCATCAACGCCAAGGATTTTGGTGCAGCGATCGGCCAATGTGACCAATTGTTGAGAGAAAAGATCGTCAATCCGCATGAAATTTTGCGCATTAAGAGTGACTTGCTGCTGAAAATGGGTGACTACGCAGCCGCCAAAACGCTATTTGGGTCGGTACTTGCTGAGCGAAACATTGCCTGGGCCAAAACCGGCTTGGGCAGAGTTTTTTACTATACGCAAGACTATGCGGGAGCGGTGGAAATGTTCGAGCAGGTGTTGCGGGAAAATCGGATGTTTGTCGAAGCAGCCGATTGGCTTGCCAAGGCTTGGGAGGCCATGGGTGAACTCACCAAGGCGGAACAAATATTACTGGATGCAGTGAAGCTGTCGCCCAATTCGCCGGTGCGGCAAAAGAACTTGGGCGACATGGCATTTAGAAACGGCTCACTGGATATTGCACAGGCAGCGCTTGAAAAAAACATCAAGATCAGTGAATTTTCAGCACATAAAAATCCGGCGGTGTATGCCAGTCTGGCTGAGGTATTTTCGGGAAAAAATTTACCACAAGAGGCACTCAACATACTCAAGCGCAGCAAGGTTGATTTCAGGTTTAACTCAGCCGCTGCTTTGCAGACAGCCGCCGCTGAAAGTCGGGTGTACCAAAAAATGGGACAACTTGACAAAGCAGAACAGGCTTTGTCAACAGCTGAACAACTAGCCGAGAAGATGGCAGACAAAATCAGCCCGGAATTAATGGTGGAAGTTGCCAAAGCGCAGCTCAAACTGGGTCAAAAAGACAAAGCTTGCAGTTTGTTGGGACGGGTAATCAAGAACAACCACGAAAACAAGGCGCTTTCCAGCCTGATTGAAGCTGTTTTTGTCAATGAAAATATGGGGCAGGAAGGTCTGGAGCTGGTGAAGGCATCGCGCCAAGAAGTCGTCGACCTCAATAACCAGGGCGTAACACTGGCCAAGCAGGGCGATTTTGCGCACGGTGTGAAATTGTTACGTTCAGCCGTGAAGCAGTTACCCAGCAGCGAGGCGGTGATCATCAACCTGGCTGGTTTATTGATTGGTCAAATGAGTAATGAAGGCTATGAGGACGCTTTGGGTGCTGAGGCCCTAGCCTTGTTGGAGCGTGCGCATAAGCTTAACCAGGCTAACAAAAAATATTACGCCTATATGCTGGTGCTGCGCCGGTTGCGGCAAGCTTGATATTCACATCTCTGCAAAAAGGCTGAAAGCGGGTGCACATATTTCCCTTTGTTCAAGCACAGAGTTGCTTCTGAAGTTCGACACCTTTGCGCCAAATTTTCCATTTTCCCGACCCTGCCCGCCAATGAATTCAACCACTTGCATCGATTTTTGACTTGAATGTATAAATTGTCTGT
>CAIYNH010000858.1 GCA_903927495.1 uncultured beta proteobacterium | reverse complement strand
GTTCCAAGAAAGGAAGGTGAGTCCCATTTGCGCAAAATACCCCTTGCCCTGCCCCACCACGATCTCTGTCATGTTCAGACTACCGGACACCATCAGTACGATCAAAAAGCAAAAGCCCATGGCGATTTCATAACTCACCATTTGAGCCGAGGCGCGCAATGCACCGAGGAACGCATACTTGGAGTTCGACGACCAGCCGGAAATGATCACTCCGTAGACTTCCATCGAGGTGATCGCCATCAGGAACAACAGTCCAGCGTTCAAATTGGCGACAGCCACTTCAGGACCAAAGGGGATGACAGCCCATGCCGCCAACGCTGGCGCAACGGTCAACACCGGGCCAAGGTAGAACAGCGACTTGTCGGACAGCGTTGGAATAACCACTTCCTTGGTCATTAGTTTCAACGCGTCGGCAATAGGTTGCAACAAACCCCACGGTCCAACCCGATTTGGGCCAAGGCGAATTTGCACCCAACCCAGCAACTTGCGCTCCCACAGCGTGGCGTAAGTCACAGCTCCCATGACCACCATCAATACCACAGACACTTTGACAAGCGCCCAAATCGTTGGCCACGCCATGCTGGTCCACCACGGTGCGTCTAGCAGGCCCTGACCCAAGGCAAAAATCATATCGATCATGCTGTGACCTCCTGCTTCCCAGCTGTCTTGGCATCCGCCGTCAACTGCAGCGAAGGAGCGCGGCGAACAATACCGTCAAGCTGGTAGATAGCCGCTACACACGGCTCACCTTGCAATGGTGCTGACGGCTCGAAAGAGGCTTCGATCGCATTGCTGAGCCGATTAGCAGGAACATGTTCCGGCACACCCCCCTCATTGGCGGAATGGATGAATGACAAAACTTCCTGTGAAGAGTCAAAATCAAAACCTGTGAGACCCAGAATATCCGCCAGTGCCCTGAAAACCTTCCACGCGGGTCGCGCATCACCCTGGGGCTTAACAACCGCATGGAAACTTTGCACCCGACCCTCAGCATTGACAAAGGTTCCAGGCGTTTCAGTAAACGGCGCGATGGGCAACAACACATCGCTAAACTCCGTGTTTGCCTTGAACGGACTCATGGTCACAACCATCTCGCACTGCTGGAGGGCACGCGCTGCAGCAACACCCCCGGCCGAGTCAAACTCAGGCTCGTTGTTGAGCAAGATCGTCGCCTTCAGGTTTCCTGCAAGCATCTGGCCTGCATTCAAACCACCCTTGCCAGGCAGTGCCCCTACCAATTGGGCTCCTACCGTGTTCGCTGCCTCTGTGAGGTAGCCTACACAAGCACCAGTTTGCGCACCAATCCAATTCGCCAAAACAAGTATCTGGCTCGCCTGCGCGTGATGGGCAGCCGCGTTGCCCAACAACACAGCTTTACGCTCCCCGCCCAACAAAGAAATGGCAATGGCCCTTGCAACGTCTGTTGCCTGTCCAGTCCGGGGTGCAGCTACGTTTTTCTCCTGCGCAATTGCTGTCGCAATGTCTGCAAGTAGCTGCGGCCACCCGGATGCTGGGGCCAGTGCGAGATTGCGCACAGGCATGGCCCAGTCCATTTCCTTCGCATTGACTGCGCTGACAGTACAGCCCAAGCGTGCAGCCTGGCGTATGCGCTGGGAAAACAAGGGATGGTCCTTGCGCAGATTGGAGCCGATCACAAGCACCCGTTGTAAATTTGACAGATCGGAAACTGGCATGCCAAGGTAGCGTGCGCCTTTCTGTGTCGCCTCGAACTCCGAGTTGCGCAAACGAAAGTCGATGTTCTCACTACCCAGACCGCGCACCAAAGCGCCAGTCAGATGCAGCTCTTCCAATGTGCTGTGCGGGCTTACCAGGGCCCCGATTGCGGCCGCTCCATGGTTTGCTTTGATGCTCTGCAATCCATGCGCTACGTACTCGAGCGCCGTTTTCCAATCCACACTCTTCCACTCGCCGCCTTGCTTCAGCATTGGCGTTGTCAGTCGTTCGGAACCGTTGAGCGCTTCATATGAAAACCGGTCGCGATCTGCAATCCAGCACTCGTTGACC
>CAIYNH010000857.1 GCA_903927495.1 uncultured beta proteobacterium | reverse complement strand
TGAATGGGTATGGCAGCGCCAGTTCTGGGATTGCGCCCAGGTCGCGGGGCTTTGGTCCGTATCTGAAAATTCCCAAAACTTGAAATCTTGACATCATCGCCAGACACCAGATTGAGCGCAATTAAATCAAAGAAGGCATCGATCATGTCCTTTGACTCGCGTTTGTTCAGGCCAATTTGCTCAAACAGCAAGTCGGCAAGGTGAGCTTTGGTGAGCGCTGGAGTTTCCAGAGAGTCAACTGTAATGTCCATGATTTTCTCGTTTAAGAATAATTGTTTCATGCGCGCTGGCGTGCGTCAACCCGCTCGACCAAAGATGCCAGAACCCCGGCCACCGTCGCCTCAATGAGTTCCTCTGTCAACGTGGCTTCGTCACTATTAAGCATCAAACGCACTGTCATGCTTTTTTCGTTACTGGCAAACTGGCCTACATCGGTTTGATTTGGCTTGGGACGATAGATGTCAAACAGCACGGCATCCCGCAGTACACCGGCCGTTGGTGCCGCCCAAATTGCCTGAATCAGTGCATCGTGGGTCACTTTTTCATTCACCGTCACGGCAATATCACGATCAACCGCTTGGAACCTGGGTACCGACTTGAAAGCAGGTACTTGCCGCGCCAGCACAGCATCAAGATCTACTTCAAACAGCACCGGAGCCTGTGCCAGATCATACGACTGACGCCATTTGGGATGTAACTCGCCGATAAACCCAACACTGACACCGCCGAGTACGATCTGGGCGCAGCGCCCCGGATGCATGGCTGGGTGTTGGGCTGACAAAAACTCGGGTTTAGCAGGTGCCAGCAAGGCTTCAATATCACCTTTGATGTCGTAAAAATCTGCGCTGCGGTCTTTGCCGCCCCATGCAAGCTCGTCTGCACTGCCGGCTGCAAGCCCGGCGATCCGCATCGGTTGATGAAATCCCTGAACAGTGGTGTCACTGCTCTGAACCGTGGCATCACGCAGAAAGACGCGACCCAACTCAAACACCCGCACACGCTGTGCTTTGCGATCTTGGTTAAATTTCAAAACCTGCAGCAATGACCCCAGCAGCGACGAGCGCATCACGCTCATTTGGCTGGCGATCGGATTGAGCAGTTTGATCGGGGTTGGGTTGGCTGCCAGCTCACGCTCCCAGCGCTCTTCAACAAAGCTGAAATTAATCGTCTCTTGGTAACCCAAGGCTGCAAGCGCACGTCGAACAGCAAATGGACTGCGCTGCGCCTCTGCTCGAATCTTGGCGGTGATGGGTGCCAACGGTGGTGTCTGCGGCAGGTTGTTGTAACCCACCATACGCGCCACTTCCTCGATCAAATCCTCTTCAATTTGCAGGTCGAAACGATAAGACGGAGGCAGCACCGAAATCAGTCCATCGCTTTGCGTCAGGGGTAAACCCAAATTCTGCAGTGCCTGGGCACAATCGGCCTGGCTCAATGTCATGCCGATTACCTTGTTGGCGCGAGCAACGCGCATTCGAACCGGGTTTGGTTTTGGCATATTGACCTGCTGGTCATCAATCGGGCCCCAGGTGGTTTGCGGTGTGGCACAAATCTCGAAAATTAATTGACTGATACGTTCGATATGTTCAACAGTCAGTTCAGGGTCGACACCCCGTTCAAAACGATGACCGGCATCGGTTGAAAAGTTGAACCGGCGTGACCGTCCGGCAATCGCCTTGGGCCACCAGAACGCGGCTTCAACATAAATATGACGGGTGTCATCGGAGACCGAAGTTGTGTCTCCGCCCATGATGCCCGCCAACGACTCGACCTGCTGCGCATCGGCAATCACACCCACCTGATCATCCACGGTCACCGTGTTGCCATTGAGAAGTTTGAGCTGTTCGCCCGATCTGCCCCAGCGCACATCCAGATCGCCATGAATTTTTTCAAGGTCAAAAATATGGGATGGCCGACCCAACTCGAACATGACGTAGTTTGAAATGTCGACCAGTGCCGTGACACTGCGTTGACCGCAGCGCGCTAACCGGTCAACCATCCAGGCCGGTGTGCTGGCACGGGGATTAACATCACGAATCACGCGGCCAGAAAAGCGGCCACACAAATCAGGGGCACTGATTTTCACCGGCAAAACATTTTCTAAAGAGTGAGTTGTTGTCGGAAAGCTGGGGGAGATCAGTGGCGCACCTGTCAGCGCAGCCAATTCACGTGCAACACCGTACACACTAAGGCAATGCGCCAAATTTGGGGTTAGCTTAAGGGTAATGAGGGTGTCATCAAGGTTCAGGTGCTGGCGAATGTCTTGTCCTACCGGTGCATCTGGGGACAGTTCCAGCAAGCCACCATGGTCTTGTGTGAGCTTGAGCTCACGTGCCGAACACAGCATGCCGAAACTCTCGACACCCCGCAATTTGCCAATTTTGATCAGGAAAGGCTTGCCATCCTCGCCCGGCGGCAATTCGGCACCTACCAAAGCGCACGGCACTTTAATACCGACACGCGCATTGGGAGCGCCACAAACAATCGTCAAGCACTGTGGCTGACCAACGTCCACTTGGCAAACACGCAGACGATCTGCGTTAGGGTGGGCGACCGCCTCTTTGATTTCACCCACCACAATCTGGGTAAAAGGTGGGGCAACGGGTTGAAGCTCCTCTACTTCAAGACCCGCCATCGTCAAGGTTTCCGCAAGTTGGGCAGTGGTCAGAGGTGGGTTGCAGAATTCGCGCAACCAGGATTCAGGAAATTGCATAGTGATTTATTCAGTTCGGACAAGCTTGATCGGATGCGATTTAAGTTACGTTGAAGTTTCAACGGAATTGAGAAAGAAAACGAATATCACCATCAAAAAACAAGCGCAAATCGTTCACTCCGTAGCGCAGCATGGTCAAACGATCCGGGCCCATGCCAAACGCAAAGCCAATGTATCTTTCAGGATCAAGACCCATGTTGCGAATCACATTGGGGTGCACCTGACCCGAGCCGGCCACTTCGAGCCAGCGTCCCGCAAGCGGACCGCTGGGAAACTGAATATCGATTTCTGCACTGGGTTCCGTGAACGGGAAAAAGCTGGGTCTAAAACGCAGCACCAAATCGTCAGACTCAAAAAAAGTACGGCAAAAATCGGTGAAAACAAACTTCAAGTCCTTGAAGCTGACGTTCTCTCCCACCCACAACCCTTCACACTGGTGAAACATGGGGGAATGGGTGGCATCACTGTCGACACGGTAGGTGCGTCCTGGTGCGATCACACGAATTTCGGGCATATCGCCGTTGTAGAGTGCAGCATCCGATGGCTCGCCATGTGCCTGACGGTGCCGTTTAACGTGCTGTACCGCGTGTCGAATCTGCATCGGACTGGTATGGGTACGCAACAAATTCGGTGCCTGCGCAGTCCCGCCTTCGACGTAAAACGTGTCGTGCATTGAGCGGGCGGGATGGTCTTCGGGGGTATTGAGGGCTGTGAAATTAAACCAGTCTGATTCAATTTCAGGACCTTGTGCAACCTCAAAGCCCATGGAGCCAAAAATTGATTCGATCCGCTCCAACGTCAATGACACCGGGTGTAAGCCGCCCTGCCCCCGCTGACGTCCTGGCAGAGTGACATCGAGAGCTTCGGCATGAAGTTGCGCCTGTAATTCAAGATCAGCCAAAGCCTGGCGGCGCTCATTTAACGAATTTTCAATCGCTTGCTTGGCCAGATTGATCGCAGCGCCACGCAGTTTCTTTTCATCCACCGGTAAAGCGACCATGCCTTTCATCAATTCCGTAACACGGCCGGATTTACCCAAAAACTGGGCTTTGGCATTTTCCAAATCCGCCGGTGTAACAGCCAAATCGAAAGCAGATTTTGCCTGTTCAACAAGCGTTTTTAAGTCGTTCATAAATAATCTTGAATGCTCTAATCAAGGAAAAAGGGCTAGTGCCATTAAAAGCTCTAGCCCTTATCTGTATTGCGTAAGCAGCTATAAATTAAATAGCCATTAACTCAGTTCAAGCTGCCAGTTTGGCCTTCACTTGTTCCACAATACCTGCAAACGCAGCCATGTCATGGATCGCAATATCGCTCAAAACCTTGCGGTCAATTTCGATATTGGCTTTCTTCAGACCGTTGGCAAACTGGCTGTAGGTCATGCCACACTGACGAGCAGCGGCATTAATACGGGCAATCCACAACTGACGGAAGACACGTTTTTTGGTACGGCGGTCACGGTAGGCATATTGCCCTGCCTTCATCACCGCTTCTTTAGCGACTCTGTAGACATTACCACGACGACCACGAAAACCTTTTGCAAGGGCTAAAACTTTTTTGTGGCGGGCGTGAGCCGTTACACCACGTTTGACGCGAGGCATGTGATTACTCCTTGTTCGTCGTTAAATT
>CAIYNH010000856.1 GCA_903927495.1 uncultured beta proteobacterium | reverse complement strand
GGCAAGCCTTCAAGTGCCGTCTGGATGCGCGTAGCCAACAATGTGTTGTCAGTGGTGTACGCAATGGCACCGCTATTGATGCCATCGATTGAAATCTGGAAGCTCCCGCTAGGCAGTTGCGGGTTCACGTTGACCGCAGCCACCTGCAGTTCGGCCATATTGGTACCCGCCAGGGTGCCAGTAAAGTTGACCAGGTAGGCATCCAGGCCATCGGCCGAGACATTGATGGTGCCCAGACTCGAAAGCAAACTGCCCGTATTGGTAGCGGCCGAACGTAATGCGGTTTGCACTGTGGCAGCCGTCGCGCCAAAGGCGATATCGACGGTGGTATAGACCTTGGTGGCGTGGGTCAGACTCAAACGGAAAACACCGGCGGTGCTGGCATCGCGATCGACCGCGACGCGCTGCACTTCGGCCACCGGTGCGGCCCCGTTTTGCACCAGCGAATAGTCAAACGCGGTGCTGGAGAAGGTAATGGCTTTGCCAGCAATATCAGTTTTGTCGAGCTCGCCAACAAAGCTGATCACATAGCGTTGGCCGGTGCCACGGTAGGCGGCATCCTGCACCACGCTGATGTTGGCGCTATCGGTGCCCAGCAGCGTGACGTAAGCCAGCTTCAGGTTGGTGATGTTTTGCGCCACGTTGTTGGGCACAAAGGCACCACTGCCCTTTAGAGTGGGCGCACTTTGGCCTTCAACTTGCAACGCCATCAGATTCAGCGACTGACCGGCCAAGGTACCTCCCGCCGTGACCGTAAAGGTGTCAGATGCCGTCTTGACCACGCTGAACTGCGCGCCTGAAATGGAAAACGCGGTGTTCAGCGCAGTTTGAATCTGCGCCTGGGTTGCATTACCAGCGATTTTGGCGGTGCTGTAGGTCTGTCCCAAATGGGTCAAGCTGAGCTGGTAACCTAGGCGAATGGCCTCACTGCCCAAGCTTACACGTTGGGCCTGGTTGACAATGGCAACCCCGCTGCTCACTGTGCGCAGAGTAGCCGATGCATTGATCAAGCTGCCTTGAGCGATGCTGATGTCGGCCACATTGGCATTGGCCAGGCTACCGGTAAAACGAATGTCCAACCCGATCTTGCCGCTGGTGGACTGCGCTGCGTTGTAGCTGACGGTGATGTTGCCGCTGCCAATGTTGGTCAGTCGCGCCAATTCGGCCTGCACGCGGGTGGCCAGTGTGGCACCGTCGGAGTTGTACGTGATGTTGCGTGTGGTCTGCCCATCAAACGTCAGGGTGAATGTGCCGCCGGGCACCGCCTGCGTGCTGCTGAGGTTAACCACGAGCGCAACAAGGTCCACCCCCACCAACGCGCCGCCAAAGGTGATCTGGTAGCTGCCAGTACCACCGCTGCTGACTTCGACCGAGCCGTCGCTGCCCAGCGCGGCGTTGAGTGCGTAACGCACGGTAGCGGCGTTGGCACCATAGTTAATGGCGGTGGTGGTGTAAGTTTTGCTGCCATTGACCAGTGTCAAGGTAAAGCTGCCCGCACCTGTGGCTTTGAGGTCGACCATCTGGATTTCAGCCTGAGATGCGCCTGTGCCCAGCGTGGTGTAGGTGTAGCCGGTGCTTGATGAGGCTTTGCTGCCAAGGTGGAACTGGAAGCCCGCTGCAGGCAAGGCCTTGCCCGCCAGCGCGCCAACAAAGCGCACGATGTAGCGGTCGCCCTTGCCGGTGTAGCTGGCATCAAAGGTAACTTCGACGTTGGCCGCATTGGCCACACCGCCGGTCAGGCTCTTGTACAGAGTGGCATAGGCCGAGCGCATTTCGCTGATGGTGGTGCTCACTGCAGTGTCGCCACGGTATACCGCACGCACTTTTTGCGCCGGGCTATCGATCAGGAACAACTCGTATTCCTGAATCACCTTCTCGGCCTTGAACACAATACTGTAGGCGGCTGACTGACCGGCACCGCCGGCCTGCACCTGGCTCACGCTGGCACTCGCTGTGGGTGCGGTGGCGGTGGTGTCGCCCACCAGTGTGAGGCGTTGCAACTCGCTGATTCCAGAAACTGCAGCAGTGCTCTGCTGCACCACGCCGTCGGTCATGAAGAAAACGTCGTAGTTACCAGCCACCGACGGTGCGGTAAAGATGATGTCGTTTATTTCTGTCAGACCGGCCTGTGCAGGCGTTGGTGTGCTGGCCGAGATGGTAACCGGTGCCGGCGCGTTTCGCAGTGCTTGCAGGGTGATCTGCTTGATTTCAGATACACCGGCATTGGCGGCCTCGGGCGTACTCACGGCGTAGCTCACGGCTGCGCCTTGGGCCGTGACCGTGATGTCTGCGACATTTACACCAGCCAATGCCCCGACAAACTCGACCGTTAAGCCGCTGTAGCGGTCACCGGTCACGGTCACATTGGCCGCGCCCACACCGGGCAATGCCTCAAAGGCAGTCTTGAGTGCTGCGCGCACCGCTTCGCTGCTGGTGGCAGCACCAATGGTGACATCTGCAGTGCCCGTGCCGCGATGCAGCGTGAGGGTGCCGATCAGGTCAAGCGGCACTTCCAGCAGGAGCTGGGTATTGATCTTGATGGTTTGCGCAGACTCAGGTGCCAGCGTGAGGCCCTTGTTGACATTCACCAGCAGGTTGGTGGCCTGCAAGGTGAGGTCCGTAAGGCCAACAAAGCCGGCGCTGGTCGCGGTGGCCTGCAGGCTGGTAAAGCTTCGGGTGGTGTTGACGGGGTCAGAGATCAGCGCCAGGCCGAAGTTCAAACCGCCCAGAGACAGGCCGACCTTGTCGGATGTGCCCGCGTTTATGCCTGCAAAGGCTTCCACATCATGGCCACCAATGGTTACGAGTTGCGCATTCTGAATGACGGAGCCGTCAGACAAGGTCACATTCTGACTGCGTTGCTCGATAGCAAAGCCGCCCGCCACGCTGAAGAAGCCAAACAGGTTGATGTCGAGGTTACCTGCGGCCTTGATGACCTCGCCCTCGCTGCCAGCCATTGACAGGCTCAGGGTGTGACCATCGCTGCTGGTGTCAACGGTTACAACCGTCTTGCGCTCGGTGCTGCTGCCTGTCTTGAAGCCGTAGTCAACCACCTTGTCGTTGAGCTTACCGGCTTGGTTGACACTGACTTGCAGGCCCGAGCCGGCCACGGTCAGATCATTAATACCCTTGAAGGCCATGGAATTGGCCGTAGCTTGCAGGCTGGTCCAGGTGCGACTGGCATCAGTCTTGCTGCTGAACATGGCCAGACCAAAGTCGGCACCAGTGAGTTCAACGCCAATGGCGTTGGCGCTGCCGCCATTGATGCCAACAAAGGCACCCAGGCCGCCGCCACCCACTGTGAGTGCATCCACTTGCACTTGCTCACCGTTGGACAGAATCACGCTCTGGCTGGATTTTTCCAATGCCAAAAAGCCCTGCAGGGTGACAAAGTTGAAGACATTGATGCTCAGGTTACCGCTTGCGCGGGTAAGCTCACCCAGAGCACCATCGCTGTCCAGTGCAATCGTGGTGCCAGTGCCGGTGAGCACATCCAACTGGCGCAGGCCGTGGTCAATCACCACATCAGCCACGCCAGCCACGCCGGGAATGCCACGGTTAATTTCGACGCTCAAGTCGGTGGCGCTGATGGCAAAGTTGTCAATACCAACAAATCCTGCCGACGCTGCTGTGGCTTTGAGGGTGGTAAAGCTGCGTCCGGGGGTGTTGTTGGCCAGACGTTCGGTAGCCAGGGCCAGACCGAAGTCAACCCCTTGCAGGGACAAGCCCATGGCATCAGCCGTGCCGCCGTTCAGCCCGGCAAAAGCATCAATGCCGCTGCCACCGATGGTGAGCAGGTCGGTCGTGATTTTGGTTGGGGCTTTGGCTACGGTTTCGTTGTCGGACAAATTGCTGTCGTTCAGGTAAAACACTTCGGTGCGTTTTTCAATCGCAAAGCCGCCGCGGGCCTGGAAGAAGCCAAACACATCGAGATCGAGGTTGCCCGAGGCCCGCAACACCTGGCCCTGGGCACCGTCCATCGCCATAGTCACACTGCGGCTGGCGCTAGTAGCCACCGTCAGCGCAGTCTTGCGCGCGCTGTTCGCATTAGTCGGGTCAGTGCGGCTGTAGTCCACTACTGCGCCCGTAGGCGTGCCAGCGCGGTTGATCTCAACCTTCAGCGTGTCGGCCGACACCGTCAGTCCTTGCACGCCCACAAAGGCGGCAGCCCCGGCTGTTGCCTGCAAGCTGGTCCAGCTGCGTGGTACCGCGGCGCTGCCGGAGGGCAGCGACTCACCCAACAGGGCCAAGCCGAATTCCACGCCACTTAGATCAAGCCCGATAGCACTGCTAGTGCCGCCGTTCAGACCGGCAAAGGCGTGCAGATTGCTGCCACCAATGCGCAAGGCTGTAGCCTGCGCGGTAGTTGCATCCGACAAGGTCAAGGTGATAGGCGCGCTGGCCTTGTCGATGGCAAAGTCGCCCTCAAGCTGGACAAAGCCAAATGCATCAATGTTCAGATGACCTTCGGCACGCAACAGCTCGCCGCGCGCCCCGTCGATGCCCAGCGCAAGGCTGGTGGCCGGGCCGGTGAGCACGGTCAGGTCAGTCTTACCGGTGCTGTAGTCCACCACGCTGCTGTCAGTGGCCATGCGGTTGATCTGCAGATTCAGTGCGCTTACCTCCATGGTCAGGCCATCGACACCCACAAAGCCGGCACTGCCGACCTCGGCCTGCAAACTCGTCCAGTGACGAGCCACCATGCCGGCCGTCAGTTGTGCGTTGCTCAACGACTCGCCCAGCACCGCCAGGCCAAGATTAACGTCAGTCAGGCTCAGGCCAATGGCATTGGCCTTGCCACCATTCACGCCCACAAAGGCGCTCAGGCCCGCGCCTCCAATGAGCAGCATGTCCACCCCTACCGGGGCACCCGATTCGTCAACAGTGGTGGTGCTCGCCACATCAGCGAGCG
>CAIYNH010000855.1 GCA_903927495.1 uncultured beta proteobacterium | reverse complement strand
GCACTGCCCCACGATCGGTCTTGGCGCGGGCAGTGGCACCGCCGGTCAAGTTCTGGTGCTGCATGACATGCTCGGCCTGAACCTTGGGAAAATGCCAAAATTTGTACGCAACTTCATGGCGGCACTGCCCGGCATCCCGGGTCAGCACGGCATCAAGGAAGCCATCCAATGCTATGTTGAGGCCGTCAAAGCCGGTACTTTCCCTGATAACGAGCAGCATGCCTGGTAAGCATTCGAATACAACAAATCGCTTATAAAGCACGTCCAGCGTGCATATGCCACTATGAAAATATTCAAAACTATTGCTGAATTGCGGACCCACCTGAGTCAATTCACAAGCCCGGCCTTTGTTCCCACCATGGGTAACCTGCACGCTGGTCATCTGGCCTTGGTGCGCCAGGCCAAACCCTTAGGCGACGTGCTGGTCACCAGCATTTTTGTTAACCGCCTGCAATTTTTGCCGCACGAAGACTTTGACACCTACCCCCGCACCTGGGACGCAGATTGCAAGGCACTGCAAGACGCTGGTTGCGATGTGCTGTTTGCCCCGAGCGAAAAAGAGCTCTACCCCGAGCCACAAACTTTCAAGGTTCACCCCCCTGCTGAGATATCCGACATTCTTGAGGGCCAATTCAGACCCGGTTTTTTTGTGGGTGTGAGCACGGTGGTGATGAAACTGTTTGCGTGCGTGCAGCCCCGTGTTGCGGTTTTTGGCCAAAAGGACTACCAGCAACTGATGGTACTGCGCCGCATGGTGCAGCAGTTTGCACTGCCGATCGAGGTGCTGGGCGGTATCACCTTGCGCGCTGCAGACGGATTGGCGCTGTCATCGCGCAACAATTACCTCACCCCCGATGAACGCCGGGAAGCTGTGCATCTGTCAAAAACCTTGCAGGGCATGGCACAAGAGCTTCGATCGGGCGCGACTGACCTTGCAGCACTGCAGCAACATGCCATGGCGACTTTGACCCAACGGGGTTGGCAGCCTGACTATCTGGTGGTGCGCCGTCGCACTGACTTGCAAGTACCGGCACTGCATGAAGTGACTGCATTGGCACACAGCAAAGGGTTGGTGGCGTTGGGCGCCGCCCGACTTGGTAGCACACGGCTGATCGACAATCTGGAGGTTGAATGAGCCCGCTGAATAAGTCAGCCAGCAGTTCTTATAATTGCGGTACTTATTGAAAGAAAATTATGACCATTCTCGTCGCCTACGCACCCCGCCCGGAAGGACAATCCGCACTGGAAAAAGGCATAGAAATTGCTAAACGCCGCCAGGAACGACTGGTGGTGGTCAATGCCAGCCCGGGTGGACGGCAAGAAGACCCCTCCAAGGCCGACGTGCAAGATGTCGAACGTGTCTCAAATTTGCTCTCAGCCTCAGGCGTTGACGCTGAATTCAAGCAATTTGTACGCGGTAAAAGCGCAGTCGCTGAAATTGAAGACTTGGTTCAATCCTTGAACGTGTCGCTGCTTGTGATCGGATTGCGCAAACGCTCTTCTGTCGGCAAATTTATCCTGGGCAGCGTAGCCCAGGAAATTTTGCTCACCGTTCCATGCCCGGTATTGGCAGTCAAAGCCAATTGATGCTGAATAGCTGGGGCAAAACAAAATTCGTCTACTCGGTTATTTACTCGGGGAAATCGTAGTCAACTCATTCAAGTTCTAAGTCATTCGTGTCTAGCCATCGAGCCGCAGACATTGCAGCAGCGAGACCACAACCACAGGTTTGATTTTGTAATGGATTTAGTCCACTGCCAGGCCGATGCAGGCCTAGCTATGGGGCTCTAGCAAAATGCCTGATTCGTCACTGGAAAAGGGTTTGGAGAGCACGCCCAACACCTTGATATCCAGGCTTTCGCACACCAGCCTGGCCGCCTGCCGAATGGGGTTCGACAAATTCAGACTTCCTGATCCGCAAGGAATTCCGAATGGCACTGATCGCGTCTTGTAGCTGTGGCTTCCAGCCACAGACGCTGGGGAAAGCGGCAAGATGCCGCTTCCACAAGTGCCACGCCGGATTCCGACTTTTGTCGCATTTGCTTAGCGCGGATCAGGAAGTCTGAAATTGCTGCTGAGAATCACCGGCTCCACCGGCTCCACCGGCTCCACCGGCTCCACCGGCTCCACCGGCTCCACCGGTTGCTGGTCGGCCAACTGGGAAATCAACTCAAAGCCGTCCACATCAGGCAGGACAGGTCCAAAACCAGCGCATGAAAAACCTGCTCACGCCTGGCTGCAGCCAGCGAACAGGCAGACTCAAAAGCTGTTGTCTGGTAGCCCAGCGACTGCAGCATGCTGCAAATCAACTCCAGCGTGGGCACTGGGTATTCCGGCCCGTCATGACCAGTCATTCCGGTTTATCGTGACAAGCGATTCCGGTCGATCTGGGGCCATGCCTGACGGGCTGATATCGAAACTTGCCGAATGCCTTGAGCAGGTGCTGCAAGAGGTTGTTGGTTATCTAAATCGCAGACTCAAAATTGACCTGCCGTTGAACTAATGCAGACTGTCTTTGGCCGTGCCGAGTACGGCTCATCGCCCAGGCCCTTAAAGGGAGTTGGTGGAGCTTATCCTGTCCACCGCATCGGCCTCGACACCTGCCACTGCTGCGTCAAGGTAAAAAATTACGCGCACAGCGGGACTCACTGTCGGCGCAATGACACCCTCAATACCCACTTGTTAGAGGTGCCCAAAGCCACATGAAATGGACCTCTTCCAGTAGCAATTTCCGCACATCAGGCTCAGTGGTTGATGCATTCACCATTTTGGAATGTTTCGCCTGACTCGGCATGTCGGCAAATTGGTTATCAGTCCTAGGCCGCCCCAATCCGGGGTACCAGACTACCCGCATCTTGACCCCCCTTGAGCGCAGCAGTAAACGCCAGCATCCGGTCAATTGGCAGCCTGGCGCGTAGGCCCAGGGCCGGATCAACATGAATTTCGTTGGCACCGGTTTCCAGCACCCTTGCCACATCCAGCAGGCCGTTCATCGCCATCCAGGGGCAATGGGCACAGCTTTTGCATGTCGCACTGTTGCCGGCAGTGGGTGCTTCCAGAAATACCTTGCCCGGATTGAGTGTGCGCAGTTTGTGCATCATGCCGTTGTCGGTCGCCACGATGAAGGTGCTGGCATCCAGCTCGCGTGCGGCTTTCAAAATGGCCGACGTGGAACCCACAGCGTCAGCCAGTGCCACCACTTGTTCCGGTGACTCGGGGTGCACCAGCACCTTGGCAGTCGGGTTGTCGTGCATCAGGGCTTCGAGTTCAAATGACTTGAACTCGTCATGCACGATGCAAGAACCACTCCACATCAGCATGTCGGCCCCGGTTTCGCGCTGGATATAGCCACCCAGATGCCGGTCCGGTGCCCACAGGATCTTGTGGCCCTTGTCTTTGAGGGCTTGCACAACCTCCAGCGCGCAACTGGAGGTGACGAGCCAGTCCGAGCGTGCTTTCACGGCGGCGCTGGTGTTGGCATAGACCACCACTGTGCGATCCGGGTGGGCATCGCAAAAGGCGCTGAATTCATCCAATGGGCAACCCAGATCGAGCGAACAGGTGGCATCTAGGTCGGGCATGAGCACGCGCTTCTCCGGCGACAGAATTTTGGAGGTTTCACCAATGAAACGCACACCCGAAACCACCAGGGTCTGTGCCGTATGGTCGCGACCAAAACGAGCCATTTCCAATGAATCGCTGACCAGGCCACCGGTTTCTTCAGCCAGGTCCTGCAGGTCTGGATGCACGTAGTAGTGCGACACCATCACCGCATTTTTTTCTTTCAGCAGATGCCGGATTTTGTCTTTCAGTGCAGCACGTTCTGCTGGGCCCGGCTCGACCGGCACCCGGGCCCAGGCATGTTTGGTGGCACAAAATTCGCCGCCCACAACGGCATCAACTTGGGGCTGCTCGTAGTCAACCTCTTTCATTGCAGTGGTTTCATTTGTCATTGGATGAGTCCATTTAGGGTCACCAATCTGCCAGCCCAAGCAGCGCCATGGAGCCAGACAGACGGGCAACAATTGCTTTCAATTTAATAGCTGTCAGTGTATGACTGGCTTGCTTCAGAGGCGAATCTCATAGAAAAGTCGATGGCCTTCACGTCCTTTGTCAAGGTACCGATCGAGATCCGATCCACGCCGGTGGCGGCAATCGCGCGCACGGTCAACAAATTAACCCCGCCGGACACCTCCAGAATGGCCCGTCCCGCGTTCAGCAGCACGGCTTCGCGCAGTTGTGCCAGGCTCATGTTGTCGAGCAGCACCATCTTCGCACCCGACTCTAGTGCCTCTTTGAGTTGCGCCAGGGTTTCAATCTCAATTTCGACAAAACTGGCCGTAGGTGCCACCTGCGCAGCGCGCTGCAGCACTGACGCTACTCCGCCCGCAGCCGCGATATGGTTTTCCTTGATCAAGACCGCGTCATACAGGCCGATGCGGTGATTCGTGCCGCCACCCGTGCGCACCGCGTATTTTTGCGCCAGGCGCAAGCCAGGCACGGTCTTGCGCGTATCGACAATGTGCGCCCGTGCACCAGGAACTTCAGCGACTGCCTGCACGTAGGTATGGGTTTTAGTGGCCACAGCGCTGAGCAACTGCAAAAAATTCAGGGCGGTGCGTTCCGCCGTCAGCAAGGCTCGCGCCGAACCCTGTATCTCTAGCACCACCTGATCTGGCACGCACAGCTGTCCTTCGGCCACATGCCAGGTGATTTGCACGCTGGAATCGAGTTGCTTGAGCGCGGCCTCAGCCCAGGGCGCGCCGCAAATCACCGCTGACTCACGGGCCAGCACGGTGGCCCGTGCCCGGCGCTGCGGATCAATCAGATTGGCGGTCAAATCGCCTGCGCCGTCGGCCGGGCCGACATCCTCCTGAAGCGCCAAAGCAGCATCGGCTTGCGCCAGCGCTGCCACCGAGGTCGGGGAAAAATCAAAAATAGTGGACATTGAAATCACCTTGGCTTAACGTGAAACGCACCGCCTAACCGAGTTACGCCTTGCCGCTTTTGAGACGGTCGGCATCGGGGGTTGAGCAGCTTCATACTTCAATCAGTTGTTATTTTCATGCCAACTCGGCCGTTGGCTCGCGCCCCATCAGGCGTGCCACAGCTTGAGCGGGTGCCAAATCACCATCCAGCAAGGACACCACAGCCTGCGAAATTGGCATATCCACACCCAGCAGCACGGCCCGTTGCACCACGGTGCGGGCACTGTAAACCCCTTCGGCCACATGACCCAGCGCAGCTACGGCCTGCGCCAGTGACTGCCCTGCTGCTAGCGCCAGGCCAACCTGACGGTTGCGCGACAAGTCACCGGTGGCCGTCAGCACCAGGTCACCCAAGCCGCTCAAGCCCATGAAGGTTTCGGCTCGTGCGCCCAGTGCAACTCCCAAACGGGTCATTTCGGCCAAACCCCGGGTGACGAGTGCGGCGCGGGCATTCATTCCCAAGCCAAGGCCATCGCACAAACCAGTAGCAATCGCCAGCACGTTCTTGACTGCACCACCCACCTCAACCCCCTCCAAGTCATCGTTGGCATAAACCCGAAGCGTTGGACTATGAAAAGCCGCGACCAAGGCCTGGCGCACCAGCAGGTGGCTACTGGCCGCCACCAAAGCGGTCGGCTGCGCACGCGCCACTTCCAGTGCGAAGCTCGGACCGCTGAGCACGCCAGCTATTAAATCAGGAGCTTCCTGCGCTTGTACCTCATGGGCCAGAAGCCCATGGGACGTTACAATTGGGGTTTCAAAACCCTTGCATAGCCAGACCACTGGCGAGCGCCACGCGCGCAAGGTATGCAGCATCTGGCGCAAACCAGCCATGGGCGTTGCCACCACCACGAGTTCTGCCGATGCCAGCAAACGACCGGATAAATCCAGTTTCTCAGCGCTAAAGCACAGGCTCGAAGGCAACACTACACCCGGTAAATAGCGCCGGTTTTCGCGCTCGGCCTGGATCTCTGCGACTTGCTTCGCATCGCGCCCCCACAGCGTCACACTGTGCCCGGACCGGCGGTTACCAGCGGCACTTGCAGCCAGCGCAGTGCCCCAGGCTCCGGCCCCAAGAACTATGATTTTCATAGTCTCCTACGCCACGCTGTCGTGCCCTAGAGGGGAATCAAGTTCGAAACTTATTGAGCAACTGCGGGTTGTGTCTGGGCCGCTTGTGCAGCTTGCTGCTGCTCGTACATGGCTTGGAAGTTGATCTCTGATAGGTGCACCGGGGGGAAACCACCGCGCTGAATCAGGTCTGCCACGTTGCCGCGAAGGTAGGGGTACACAATTTGTGGGCAGGCAATGCCCATGATGGGGCCCATCTGCTCCGGCGGCAGGTTACGCACCTCAAAAATGCCGGCCTGAGTGGCCTCAACCAAAAACACGGTCTTTTCTTTGATTTTGGTCTGCACAGTAGCCGTCACTGTCACCTCGAAAATGCCGTCGGCCACGGGAGACGCATTCACACCCAGCTGAATGTCCACGGTAGGCTGCTCTTGCTCCAGCAAAATGGCTGGCGAATTGGGCTGCTCGAGCGAAGCCTCTTTGAGATATACGCGCTGAATTTGAAAAATAGGGTCTTGGGTGTCTGCCATAAGGATCTCTCTGTTAAAAAATTCTGTCATTGTCCCGCCCGAAAATTTCTTCGCGGGATGCTAAAAGCCATGAATTATCTCAGGTCGATTGCAGCAAGGTAAGCAAACCACCTCGACCGTCAAGGGTGATCAGATCATCACAGCCGCCGACATGGGTGGTGCCAATAAAAATC
>CAIYNH010000854.1 GCA_903927495.1 uncultured beta proteobacterium | reverse complement strand
GACCTCTCGGTTGGGCCGCTCATGGGATTTGTAAACGTGACCCTGGTCGTTCTGAATGGTTTGGGTGCACTGGAGTCACCGCTGCTTTTCTTTCTGTATGCGATCGCAGTTGGTGTCGCCTACCAGTTGCTGATGGGGTTGATCATTGTGTATGTGCGGGTGCAGCCCATCATCGTGGCGCTCAGCGGCTACCTTGCGTTGTCTGGCATCAACTTGGTCATCCTGCCGCGCCCTGGCGGCACTGCCCCCGAATGGATGTCGGCCTGGGGTTTGGGTACAACGATCGACTCGCCGATCCTGGTCATCCTCGTGCTTTGCACGGCCGCCTGGCTGATCTTTACGCGTACAGCGTTTTACGGACATTTGCGACTGATGGGCTCGGATGAACGCGCAGCCTACACCAGCGGTGTGCGCATCACCATTGTTCGCCTGGGCGCACACTGCATCGCCGGGGTCTTCAGCGCGCTTGCGGCGTTGACCTATACCGCGCTCATTGGATCCGGTGACCCGACCCAAGGAACCACCTATACCCTGATCTCGGTCACCGCACTCGTTCTCGGCGGCACCAGCCTGGCCGGGGGACGGGGTGGCGCGATCGGATCTTTACTGGGTGCAGTCAATCTTTTCCTGATTGGCTACGTGCTTGCCACTTTCAGTTTTGGGGCGGTGCAGGGATTTGTTACCGACCTTGCCTATGGCGCAATTCTTGTGCTTTCGTTGTTGCTGACGATCGCCATTCCATGGTTGCAAAGGCGCATCCGGCACGTTTCTCCGGCCTTGATTTTCATCATCCTGTCGATGCTGTTTGTGGGCGTCATTCTGCATGCCAAATATGACTACGCCGCTCCGGCGAAACCGGCTGCAGTGGCGGTAGCAGGCAAGGCCGGCTCGCCGGCACGGTCGGTCGACTTTGTTTTCGAACGCTGGGAAGATGGAACGCAAGCCAGCAGTGGCACACTGGCAAAACCCATCACACTGTTCAGCCTGCTGATTCTGTCGGTGCTCGTCATTGCCAGAGCCCTTGTGTTACAGAGTCAGCAGCGCCGCTGGTCGCCGCGAATGATCATCATCTTGCTGGTATTGCTGGGTTTCGCTGCTTACCTTGTCGCAACCTACGTTGACGCAGTCCAAACGCCTGCGGCAGTTATCAAATCAGTGAAGGCGAATCCATGAACCCGGTCGCCATTAAGTTGAACACGGTACGTGCCCGCTTATCCAACCTGCAGTGGGCGGGTCTTATTGTGGCTGTCCTGATCGTTGGATTGGGCGTCATTCTCGGTCTGTATCAAAAGACACCGTGGCAGCAACTGATCTTTTACGCAGCAGCAACTTTTGCGCTTGTGATCTGGGTTTGGAATGCCTACCTGGCCCCTGGGGCACAACACGCTGACGACGCCCCCAACGAGGGGCCCAGCGGCTTGGCAGTGTTTCGCGTCTTCATTCGCCGGCACCTGTCCTTGGTGATTTCCCTGGCTATTTTGCTGGGAATTTTCCTGATTGCCTCGGCCACTGTGCCCGGCTTTTTCAACTGGTTGAACGTTCTTACTTTCCTGGCGCTGGTGGCATTGCTGATTTTTACAGTGCAGATCAGCCAACTGTTTGTTGACAACCGCAGTGCTTTTATCGGGTTGATGGTGTTGGTGACCATGTTTGCCATCGGTTCGATTTTCATTGACGGATTTTCTTCCGGGCAAAACATCAAATCGATGCTGCTCTTTGCGTCATTTCTCGGCCTGGCCTGCGTCGGGCAGACCATGGTGGCATTGTTGGGGGGGCTGGACCTTTCCATTCCCTTCGTGATCGGCGCCTCCAACGTGTTCCTTCTCTACCTCATCGGGTTGGGCGTCTATTCGTGGATCGCCGTCATCATCGTGCTGTTGCTGGGTGCCCTGGTTGGGTGGATCAACGGCATACTGAGTTATCGCCTGCAGGGACAAGCGCTAATCCTGTCCCTTGGTGTCGGTTTTGCCATTTCGGGCCTGACCCAAATTGTGACCAGCATTGGCACCGCCTTTGCTGGCAATGTGTTCGGCATCGTTCCGCCTTGGTTGAAGAATCTGGCAGCCATGAACGGCACCACTTTAGGTTTGGACGTTCCACCCGTCATTTTTATCTGGGCCGTTGTCGCGGTGTTGCTGATCTACGGCATGAAGAGCACGGTGTACGGCCGGTTTTTGTACGCCCTGGGAGGCAATCGCACTTCGGCCTCGCGCATTTCGATCAGCGAACGCCGTTACTGGGTTGGAGCCTACCTTGTCAGCGGGACCGTTTCGGCCCTCACTGGCATTCTGTTACTTGGCTGGAGTGGTGGTGGTTTCATTGGCGTTGGCCAGCCTTACCTGTTCATGACACTCGCCGCCGTGGTCATGGGTGGCACATCTTTGCTGGGCGGTCAAGGTGGCTACGGCTTTACGGTGATTGGCGTACTGGTGCTGCAGGTATTGACTTCGTTCCTTGTCGGCATCGGTCTTAAATTTGAATGGCAGCAATTCATCTTCGGATTGCTGATCCT
>CAIYNH010000853.1 GCA_903927495.1 uncultured beta proteobacterium | reverse complement strand
GTCATTCTCGATATGAACCTTCCGGAGTTCCAGCCAGACACTCTGAGCAGTCCGGCCCAGTGGCATGACATCATGGCCAGCACCGATGTTAAAAGCGGCGAGGTCATGCGTACCGAATGCAATGGACTGGGTCTGTTTATCTACCGCGACAAAAAAACGTTTCAGGTGTATGACAGCCGCTGCCCCCACCGCAGCACCAACATCCCCGAATTGGCGCTCAAGGGTGACACCCTGACCTGCCCGAAACACCAATGGGAATTTGACGCGAAGAGCGGTGACTGCATCAAAAAGGGAAACAGTCCGCTCAAGCGCATTCAGTCCAAAGTTGTCAACGGGCGTCTGATGGCTTTTTGGTAGGCGCTGGCAGCCCTGTTGTTTTCACTCCGTCGCCGCCATCGGTGACCAAACTGCGCTTCCCTTTATTACAAACGATAGGAGACACCATGACCAGATCCGAACGCCGATTTCTTCTGACACCACTTTGCGCGCTGCTAGCAGCCGGTTCAGCCTATGCCACCAATGGCATGTTGATGGAGGGTTATGGCCCGATTTCATCCAGTATGGGTGGCGTCACTCAAGCCATTGACCATGGCAACGCTGCCATGTCACAAAACCCGGCTACGCTGGGCATGATGGCCGACGGTACCGCGCGCTTGGATGTGGCTATTGGTATTCTTGGACCGGATGTTGCCAGCAGCTTTCCAGCAATGGGGGTCACAGCAAACTCAGGTGGCACGTCCTACCTGATGCCCGCAGTCGGCTACGTCAAACGCAGCGGTGCCTATACCTACGGAATCGGCATGTTTGCACAAGGCGGTATGGGTACGGAATACGATGCCACTACCTTTATGAGTGCTCCGGGAGGAGTCTCTTCCGGAATCCCCTCGCGTTCCGAACTTGGTGTCGGTAATGTAAGTTTCCCGGTTGCATTTCAGGTTAGTCCGAATTTGACTATTGGTGCAACTTTGAAGTACATGTGGTCTTCACTGGATATGAAAATGACTGCAACCAGTGCGCAATTGGGTGGCATGATGCAGGCTTCCGGGGTGTCTCCTACCGGCGCATTCGCGAGTCCACAACTGCAAACCGTCATGGGTGCAGCGAAATGGGCGAATATCAGTTTTTCTGATGACAATGCGTTTACTGGAGCGGCTAAGTCGACTGGTTATGGTGCGTCGATTGGTGCCACTTATAAGGCCAACAATGATGTCATGTTTGGCGGATCCTATCTATTCAAGTCCGCGTTGGATGATATGAAGACCAGCCCTACGGCAGCCTCATTGTCACTGGACGGTGGCGGACCAGCCATGAATGGTCAGATCACCATATTTAACTTCCAGATGCCATCGGTTTTGGCATTGGGCGCAAGCTGGCAAGCGAGCCCCTCCCTTATGGTCGCGGCAGACGTTAAGTACATCGGCTGGTCAGACAGCATGAGGAGTTTCAAAATGCGCTTTGACAACGCATTTGGCTCCGCCAATTTCACAATGCAACAGGATTGGAAAGATCAAACGGTCTTGAATTTGGGGCTGGCATGGAAAGCTAATGAAGCGCTCACCGTTCGGGCTGGTTTGAACCTAGCGGACAACCCTATACCCGACACCTATGTGAACCCACTTTTCCCGGCGACTGTGAAAAATCACGTCATGTTCGGCGTTGGATACAAAGTGTCACCAGTTGGCGAGTTCAATATGTCTTTGACGAAGGCTCCCAAGGTTGCTGTGACGACTCCTCAGGGGATCGATATTTCGCACGCTCAAACCAATATCCAATTGATGTACAGCCATAGCTTTTAGGTCACCAAGCGGTACCAGTCCCGTTCCCGCCGATTGGGACTTGCTACCATATCTTGATGCATCATCGCTCGACTAAATTTCGGCTTTACCATCTGCTTCCGTTCATGCAATGGAAGCACTTGGTGAATCGAGAATCAACCCGCGCCGACTTGATCGCCGGATTGACTGGAGCTTTGATTGTTCTGCCACAGGGTGTGGCGTTTGCCACGATCGCCGGGTTGCCGCCGGAATTCGGCTTGTACGCAGCGATGCTACCGGCCATCGTTGCTGCATTGTTCGGATCGAGCTGGCACTTGGTCTCCGGCCCCACCACCGCCATTTCGATCGCAGTCTTCGCTGCCATGAGTCCGTTGGCCGAGCCAGGTTCACCACAATTTATCAGCATGGTGCTCACTCTCACCTTTCTGACGGGCTTGTTCCAACTAATTCTGGGCTTGGCGCGCATGGGCGTAATGGTGAATTTCATCTCGCATACTGTGGTGATTGGGTTCACAACCGGTGCAGCATTGCTGATCGCTGCCAGTCAGGTGAAGAACTTCTTTGGCATTGAGATCGCACGTGGTGCGCCCTTTCATGTGGTCATCGAAGCATTATTTCAGCAGATTGGCAAACT
>CAIYNH010000852.1 GCA_903927495.1 uncultured beta proteobacterium | reverse complement strand
TCCAGCAGACGATTTGCGTCACTGAGCAAATAAGGCAGCTGCTTCAGAATACATCCACTGTAAAAGCCTGCAACTTGTGCAGGCTTTTATTTTTTGTCTCCGGAAATTCAAAAGTGGGTGGCCCACACAGACCACAGGTATGCTGTGCCCGCGAATTTGCTCAAACCGATGCTATGCTGACGTAGTTGGATGGGATCTGGTTTATTGAATCAATAGGTGTAACGAGAAGATCTCAAGGTATGAAGGTACTGCTCAAAGCAACAGGGTGCAATTGCTGCACTGCACTATCGACGGACGCCACACTGAGCACACAAAACTGAGCCGACTAAGCCGACCATGTCACTCAAACGCAACGCCTTGTGGAACCTAGCAGGCACTGCCATTCCTATGGTGGCGGGGCTGGCCCTGATTCCGTTCACCTTGAATCGGCTCGGCAGCGAAGCCTTTGGCGTGCTGACGTTGGTCTGGGGGTTGATTGGTTACTTCAGCGTTTTTGACATGGGCGTGGGCAGGGCATTGACCGTGCAGCTCAGCCAATTGGCTGCCAAGGGGGACTTGGCGGAGCCCGGTGCCTTGGTGCGCTCAGGCATATTGCTCACTCTGGCGGCGGGTTTGCTGGGGATGGCACTTGTCTGGCTGCTGGCACCCAGCCTTGCCAACCAATGGCTCAAAATAAGTCCTGCTTTGCAAGATGACGCGCGACTGGCGTTTTTGGTCGCTGCGGTGGGGGTGTTGCCCACCACACTGGCTAGTGGCTTGCGCGGTGCGCTGGAGGGGTTGGATCGGTTTGCAGCGTCCAACCTGACTCGGATCGTACTGGGGGTCTGGATGTTTGCCTTGCCGGCCTGGGCGGTCTATTCTCATGGCCCCCGCTTGGAGGTGATCGCCCTGTACCTGGTGTTGGGTCGAGGGCTGGTGGTGTTGGCCATGGTCATTCAATTGAGGGAGCATCTGTTCTTGACCCCAGGGGCTGCCGTTGGAAGGCGGCACTTTAAAGCATTGTGGAACTATGGTCTATGGGTTACCGTGACCGGTATCGTAGGGCCCTTGATGGTCTACGGGGACCGGTTTTTTGTCAGTGCAGCGGTGGGCGCAGAGCAATTGCCGCTGTACGCCATTCCACAGGATGTGTTGTTGCGTCTTCTGCTGATACCGATGGCACTGACAGGTGCCCTGTTGCCGCGCCTGGCTGCCATGGGGACCATTGACGCGGAGGTGGCCTATCGCCAGACCTATCGGCGGGTGGGCATGGGCATGCTGGCAATTTGTCTGCTAGCCGCAGCCTTGGCCTATCCGGTTTTGTCGCTTTGGATATCGGCCGAATTTGCCACATCGGCGCTGCCGGTAGTGCTGGTGCTGTGCATTGGCGTGTGGGTCAATTCGTTGGCGTCGGTGCCCTACACGCTGTTGCATGCCAAAGGCAACCCCCGGTTGACTGCGCTGTTTCACATCGCCGAACTGGTGTTGTATTTGTTGGCCCTGTGGCTGTTGTCATCACGCTATGGGCTGGTAGGCGCGGCGCTGGCCTGGGTGGCCAGAGTGGCACTGGACTGGTTGTTGCTGCACCGTGCCGTGCGGAGGCTGTATGGCGTCTGATCTCTGGCCAGTTGAAGAGTTGGAGACGGTCGCTAGTTGCCCCTATTGCGGTGGCACCGAGCG
>CAIYNH010000851.1 GCA_903927495.1 uncultured beta proteobacterium | reverse complement strand
GTTTCAAAATTTTATTTTCATCAAAACTTCGTAACCATCTCGCTCAATTGCCCATGTTGAAATCATTTTCGAAGTTACTTTTTTCGCGTTCAGTGCCAGTTGTCTTGGCCACTTTGCTCAGCATGGGTTTGCAGGCGCAAACAGGCACAATCAGCAGTGGTTTCAGTACCGGAATCGCTACGAGTTCAATAGCACCCGATGCTTCATTAGCAGCACCTAGCGCTGTTCAAAGTGTAGGTCGTACAGATTTTTTACAGACAGCTGCACAACGCCAGATGCCGTCGCAAGAGGGTAACAAGCCGGGTGCCGAGGCCGCAGGAATCGAGACAACCCGTTCTCACTCGCTGACTCGTGTTTCCGGACCGAGCCAGTTTCAACGCTTTGTCTATGAGACCACCGGCCACTTGTTACCTGTTTATGGCCGTGATTTATTTGACTCACCACAAGCCTACAGCGCCGACACCTCTGCCCCCGCACCGGCCGACTACCATTTGGGCGTGGGTGATGAAGTGCGCCTACAGGTTTGGGGAGCGATGGACTTCAGCACCAGCCTGACCATTGACCGCAATGGTCAGGTCAACATCCCCAAAGTTGGCATCATCAATTTGGCTGGTGTCGCCGTTCGTGACCTTGAAAGCACGCTGCGTAGCCACTTGGGTAAGGTTTTTACCAACTTTCAGGCCAATGCCACCCTGGGGCGTTTGCGTGGCATTCAGGTCTATGTGGTGGGCCAGGCTCAGCAACCAGGCACTTTTCAACTCTCAAGTCTGGGCACACTGGTCAATGCGTTGTTTGCCAGTGGCGGCCCCAATGCCAATGGCTCCATGCGCGCCATCGAACTTAAGCGAGCCGGAAAAACCATCAGCACCATTGACCTTTATGATTTTATTTCCAAGGGAGACAAGTCTAAAGACCTGGCACTTATGTCGGGTGACATCATCGTGATTCCACCGGTTGGCCCGCGGGTGGCCGTTACCGGAGCGTTTGATCAAGCCGCCATTTACGAGTTGAAATCGGGCAGCACCAGCGTGGCAGATATTTTGAACTTAGGCGGCGGTGTCCCCGCCTTGGCAAAGACGCAAAAAGCAGTTCTGGAACGGATCGTGCCCGACAGCAACCCGCCCCGCCAGGTGCAAGAAATCGAGCTCAATGAACAGGGCCTGCGTCAGCCTTTACGCGATGGCGATGTGCTGACCCTGCTCGACATCAGCCAAGCATTTGCCAATGCCGTAACTCTTCAAGGTGTCGTGGCAGAGCCACTACGCTACCGCTGGTTTGATGGCATGAAAATATTGGATCTAATACCTGAGCGCGAAGCACTCATCACACGTGACTATTACAAGCGTAAAAACCTGTTGGTGCAAAAGGCAGAAAACTTGCAAGAATCGGCCAAAATTGCCAAGGATGCTGGAAGCAAGCTTGATACCCGAATCCGCAGCATGGTTGACCAGATCAACTGGGACTACGCTGTCATTGAACGTATTGACCGCAACAAACTCAGCACCACACTCATACCCTTCAACTTGGGCAAGGCCATTCTGGCACGCGACCCCGCCCACAACCTGGCCCTGCAACCCGGCGATGTGGTCACCATCCTGAGCCAGAACGACCTGCGTTTGCCACAAGACCGACTGAGCCGCCTGGTACGTGTCGAAGGTGAAGTTGCTGCCCCCGGTATTTACATGGCCGCTCCCGGTGAAACGCTGCCCCAGCTGATCAGGCGCATTGGTGGCCTCACGCCACAAGCCTATCTGTTTGGAGTCGAGTTCAACCGCGAATCGGTACGCACCCGTCAACAGGAAAACCTTGATAGCCTGATTCGCCGACTAGAAGGTCAGTCGCAAGCGCAGGCTGGCATCCTTGTCGCCAACAAGAGCGCAGATAACGCTGCGCAAGCCCAAATCGTGCAACAGCAACAGGCTCTGCAACTCAAGGGCCAAATCGACCGCCTCAAATCCCTAAAAAGCAATGGCAGAATGACCCTGGAACTTGACCCTCAAGACCAGTCCCTGGCCACCCTGCCCGCCTTGGCGCTTGAAGACGGCGACCGCATCCTTGTTCCCTCAGTTCCTGGATTTGTGGCGGCCATGGGCTCGGTTAACAACGAGAACGTGTTCGTATTCAAGTCGGGCAAAACCGTGGCCGATGTTATTAAGTCTGCCGGTCTGACCGATGACGCTGAACCCGACCAGGCTTTTGTACTGCGAGCCGACGGCAGCATCATTGCCCGACGTGATCGCAGCGGTCTGCTGGGGGGCGGCTTTGAATCCATCCAGGTGATGCCTGGCGACACTGTGGTAGTGCCTGCTCAGGTTGACCGTGAAACCCGTTACACCGCCATCACGCGTGTTGTAAAAGACTGGACACAAATATTATCCAATTTTGGTCTGGGTGTGGCCGCCTTCAAGTCGATGGGGTATTGATCAGACCATGAATCACATCGAACATATAGCCAGCCCCTTGACTGGCCCAGAACAGGCCCCAACGCTGCCATCCATGGAGCTTGATGAAGATGAAATCAGCCTGCTCGACCTGCTGCAAGTTGTAGTCGACAACCTGCGACTGTTGGTACTCGGGCCACTGGCTGCAGGCCTGCTGGCTCTGGGGATCACTTTTTTAATAACGCCCACTTTTACCGCTACAACCAAATTCATGCCGCCGCAACAACAGCAAAGCGGCGCTGCGGCCATGTTGTCAAGTCTGGGCGCATTGGGTGGCTTGGCTGGTGCCGCCAGCGGCCTGAAAAATCCGATTGATCAGTATGTGGCTTTTCTTAAAAGCCGTAGCGTTCAAGACGCACTGATTGACCGTTTTAAGCTCATGGAACGGTATGAGGTCAAGTTCCGCGAGGATACCCGTTTGGTACTGGATGCCAATATTCAAACTGCCAGTGGTAAAGATGGCCTGATCACCATCGAAGCGAGTGATAAAGACCCAGCTTTTGCGGCCCAACTGGCGAATGCCCACATCGAAGAATTGGGCACTCTGCTGAACCGCCTGGCCGTTACCGAGGCCCAACAACGCCGCATGTTTTTCGAGAAACAACTCGGCAATGCCAAAGAAAACCTGGTAAAGGCAG
>CAIYNH010000850.1 GCA_903927495.1 uncultured beta proteobacterium | reverse complement strand
TAGCTGCCGTCGTGCTACAAAAGTAATAGCTGGTCGTGCTTTGCCAGTAAGCTATGGGAGCGTATTTTTCGCTGAAATTCGGTGGAAGAAAAGGGTGGCAGTTGGCTTGCGATGGGCTGCCGAATTGGGGTCACAAACAGTTGGTTTGCACTGTTGACTGTGAATTGTTAGTTCTGCGTTTTGGTTTTTAAGCACTTGCCCCCACTCCCCCCAACCCCCTCGCCCCGCTGGGCGAAGGGGAGTCGAACAGCCCTATGTGGCCGGCGATCTGTGGGCTGAATTTTGATACACGACTGACTGGGTAATACCTTCAGACACCAAACGACAACTTCAGAGTTCCTGATCCGCAAGGAATTCCGAATGGCACTGATCGCGTCTTGTAGCTGTGGCTTCCAGCCGCAGACGCTGGGGAAAGCGGCAAGATGCCGCTTCCACAAGTGCCACGCCTGAATCCGATTTTTGTCGCATTTGCTTAGCGCGGATCAGGAAGTCTGAACTTGTTGTTTTCGCCGAATTGGTTTCTGAGCCCGAGATCACCATTTTCAATCGTTCCGAAAAATGAAACCTAGACGTGTTCGTACTCAAAATTTTCATAGGGAACATTGACGGTAAAAGTGTTCTGCTGATCCTGCAATACAAGGGATAAGGCGATGAATGGAAAAGCTGCATGAATAGCATCACGGTCAAGCGGCTCTTCAGTAAAAAATTCAAAGTCAACAGATTTAAAACTGAAATTAAAACTGCGCTCACTCACTTTTCAGACTTGCCGCCTGCCTCACCCGCTTCCTTGTGGCATGCGCCGCAGTCGCTGAGGGTTTTGATTTGGCCTTTGGCCCAGAGCCGGATGGCACTGCGATGTTTTGCCACAAAACGATCGCTGGTGGTGATACGCGGCACCTCGTCACGGCTGCCAAACATGCGACTGCTGGCACCGTTTTGTTTCAGATAGTCATAAATTTCCACCTTGACTTTGGGCTCAAGGCTGGCATCGACACCGTAGTGCTGGTCGAGCCGGGACATGATGTCAAGCCAGTCGTCCACCGACAGCAAACCCGGTGGAAACGCCATGTGGCAGGCCCCACACTCGGCACGCCAGCTTGCGTTGTCTTGCGCCGGTTGCCAGACGTTCTCACGCGCAACAGCATGCACGCATACCGCCAGCATCAAAAATACACCTAAGCATCCTGATAAAAATCGCATTTCAACGAAGTTTAAGGCAAAAAAAGGAGAGGTTCGTAAAAACCTCTCCTTCGCAAGAGCTATTATCTTATTGTTTTGGTACAGCCAGAGAGGCCATGTAATCAGCCACTGCCTCCAACTCGCCCGTTGTGTAAGACTTGATCACTTTGACCATGTCCGGGTTGGAATTACGGCGATCGCCATCACGGATAAAGTGGACTTCACGCAGCAAATACTTGTAATGCTGCGATGCCACCATCGGGTAGAACTTGGGACCACTGCCCTCGCCCTTGGCACCGTGGCAGTCAACACAGTCTTTGACATAGAGCTCCTTGCCTTTGACAAGCAGGTTTCCTGGACCCTTGCCATTTTCAACGGCTATCGGTAGCTTGCTCAAGTAAAGCGCGACATCGGCAATCTGGTACGCGTCAAGCACGTGGTCACCAATAAAAGGCTCCATTTTGACGTTGCTGCGCCGCCCGGAGCGAATATCGACAATCTGCTTCATCAACACACTCGCATGCTGGCCCGACAAGCGCGGATAAGCCCCACTAATACGCCCGGAGGCATCTGCCCGGTGGCAGCCGGTGCACTGCTCAAATGCTGCTTCGCCACGTTTCACATCAGGGGTTGAGTCAAGTGCAGTTTTGAGTTCGCCTTTGATCTCGTTCCAAGCCGGAGTCTGGGCCACTGCTGCAACGGACCACATGGCCCCCACCATCAACACTGTCAATAGTTTTTTCATGATTTTTATTCCTGTCCTTGATGATGACTATTTCGCACCTTGGTCAGCCAGATAGGCGGCCACAGCATTGATTTCTTCTTCGGTCATGCGCTTGGCTACCACCCGCATAAAGCGACTGACATCATTGGAGCGCTCGCTCACTGCAAAGTTTTTCAACTGCTGCGTCAAGTAGGTGGCATGTTGGCCACCAATACGCGGGTAAATCAGATGCCCGTCACCCTTGGCCTGATGGCAACCAATGCAAGCCGGCAGACCGCTGTCTTCGTTACCATCGTAGTACACCAATTTACCAAGGTCTGCCAGTTTTTTGTCGCCAGACTCGCCCGCTTTCATCTTTTGAGCGCTGAAATAGGTGGCCAAAGCAAAAAAGTCTTCTGGTTTCAATGCGGCCACAACCGGGGCCATGATGTCACTCTTGCGCCGCCCGGCCTGAAAGTCACGCAGCTGCTTGACGATGTAGGTTTCTTGCAAACCGGCTATTTTTGGGAACATCGGGACCAGGCTGTTGCCGTCTTCGCCATGACAGGCAGCACACACGGTGGCTGCTATGGTTTTTGCGTCTTCGGCATGAACTGGCGCAGCCAACACGCAGCCCAGCGCCATGGTGGCGGCGATGCCGCGAGCCAGTGTGCCCAACTGGTTTTTATAGCGATTAACTTGATGAATCATTGATCAGCTCCTGAATGCAGAGGGTTAGTTATTTACAGCAAGAACTGCAACATGACACCAACCGTGTTGGTGTGGTAGTTTTGCGGACCTGCATCCAGAATCACAGCCTGCGACCCTGCGCCCTCAGGCGCACTGGCACCAATTGGCAAACCCGTGTAATGCCAATCGGTGATCTGGCCGCTCTCATGTCGGTACATCAAGTGAGCAGAAATCTTCTTTTGAATTGGGATCAACAGATGCGCGGTGAGCGTATTTTGAGTAAAGCTCATGTCTTCAAATGGGCTAGTTGCCTCAATTGCAGCCAATGCAGGTGTCAGAGACAGGGCACCATAACCGTACTTAAGTGAGGTAGTGCTCTTGGTGTAGGCGTAATCCAGTCCAAATTTCATACGCCCTATCGAGGTCTGATACCCCACGCCCAGCACATTGGTGGTTTCACTGGTATCGGCATTCCAAGCGGATGTAGGAACCCAGATGGTGTTAGAACAGAGAACTGTCAATTCATCGACAGTTTTTGTAGATCCCGTTGGAACCGTACACGCTACGCCATTTCCTGTATTGCCACGCATGGTCTTGCTGACATCTTGCCAAGTCATGTAACCATAGAGTTGATGGTCACTGGACGGTTGGTAACTGGCATCCAAACTGACCGATTGCGCCCGATCTTTACTCAGCCCATAAGGTGAATTAGGATAATTCATGTCTTTATGTTGCAGCGTTACACCCAGGTCCATGTCTTCGCGTGGGTTGTAATTCAGCCGGGCATTGAAAATTTGCTGATCTCGATCAGCTTGATCGAACTTGCGCGACTCCAGTGCATAGCGAGCAAAATAACCTTGCAGTGCTGGGGTTATCACGGCTTGTGTTGCTGGCGCAACTGCCGCAGCAACCCAACCAGGAACAGGCCCACCTTTCTGCAACTGTGCCGCGATCGTGGTCCAGTCCAATCCAGGCAGTCCTGTGCCAAATTCACTTGTCGGCCAGAACTCATAAACTGAACCACGGCGACTGGCATCTTCATATGAAAGACGCACTGTTGCATTTTCAAAACCACGATTCACATAGCCTAGCTTGAACTTATTTTCCCAAGTGTTCTCACGCTCCCGGTCGGTGCGGTGAAAGTCTTCGCGTTCAAGGGCTCCGTTGATACTGGCACCCTTGCCCAAATCATAATCAGCTGAAACCACGTAATTGGTTTGCGTGGTTTCACGTGCCGGCATAAACACAGGAATATTGGCAGGATTATTGGTAGAGGATGCGTTTCCAATAACACCGTTAAACTTGCAACCAGGCACCACGGGAAAACCTGGCAAGGTATAGCAAGGCACATTGATGGCGCCCGGAACGCCCGAGCTACCCACCGTCAAGTCGAACGAAGTTGCCCGAACAAAACCGCGACCGAACTGAGCAGTCACTGGGTTATAGGCGATGTAACCACCATGGTTTTTGATGTCATACAGTCTTAGGTCACCTTTGAGACTTAGAGCATCCGTGGGTCGAACCGACAACCCGAGGTTCACCAAAGTGCTATCGATTTTCTGTTTGGCAGTGCTTTGGCTTAATGGAAAACCGTTCGTGCCGTCCCAGTTTTTTAAATCGAAGGTGTTGGTTGCGTAACCAGGGTTGTTAATACCTGGGATGATCGATGTCCCCATAGCGGCCTGAATCTGCGCAGATTGAGTGGCACTCACCGGCAGTTGCAAGGTATCGTCCTGACGGTTGGAACCAAAGGCTAGCGCTGCGTTGAAGCGTCCTTTGTAGAAATCGGGCAAGTTTCTAGCAAATTCACCCTTGACGTTGAATGAGTCATTGTCAGGATTAAGGTCAAATGTCGACGTTTGTGAGGCACCGAAACCGGTAGCGGCCGCTAACCAAGGCTGCTGAACCGTCAGCGTATTGATGTTGTTGCGAAACAGTGAGGCCGAGGCCCGAAGATTGGCTTGCGTCAGCTTGTCGGTATAGCTGATGCCGGCCAAAAAGTCGTGGGTGGTGTAGTCAATTGGCTCAGGAAGTTCAACGGTGTAATTGTTCTCATTCATGGCAAATGGACGAGTACCTTTACGCTGTTCCTGGGTATAGCTGGCGTAGCCTTTCCAGTTGTCAGTGAACTTTATTTCACCCGTGGCACCGCCTTTTTGACGAACCAAACTCAACTCGGTGTTGCCCTCTACGCCGTTCAAATAGGTGTTGATCTGTGCTGCAATGGAATTGGCTCCCATGACAGTGCCTGCTGGACTGGTTACCCCTGCGGCACCGGCAGCACCAGACCAATTGATGCCTGATGCGGCCGTGACGTTGGAAAAAGTTCGAACTACACCATCTGGCCCTGTATAGCGCCAGCAAGGTGCCGCGGGAGTACAGGTTGAGGTTGCTCCCACATAATTCGCCTGACCTAACGTATATGCCCCAGTTGTGATGGGCATTGCGCCACCGTTAGCAAGCAACCCACCAGGTAATGTCAGATTACCTGTACCGGCACCGTTGTAAAAGGATTTAAATGAGTCAGTGAAAACGTGCAAACTTTCACTGTAAAACAACTTCACTTTCCAGTCGTTATAGCGACCGAATTGGGCCGCGTAGAACTGGTCAGCCTGCCCCGTGCCACCGCCAAAAGCCTGAACATAATTTGCGGTGTCAGCTTTCTCGGCTTCTACCTCAAAATAGTCAAGATAAGCCCCATTCTTCAGGTCTTTGTATTTGCGGTACGTTGCGTTTTTGGTACCGGCATCGTTGCCGAGCACGCCAAGGTCAATACCGCCCGAATATTCCCAGCCATTGGCCGTCTTATTGGTTTCCTGTGAAGGCTCATAAGGCAAACCGTACAACTGCCCGGTCGGAGAGCGCCGTACGGTGTCAAAACCGTCCGTCGCTAGAGTGCGCGGTACACCTGAGCGGCCGGGCGGATTGATGGCATTTCCTAATGCGGTGTCAACCCCAACGGCAGAGTCAGCAAACGCTGGGCCAGCGCCCCACTGAGCAAGTGCCATACCAACGCAAGCAACCATTGTTTTCATGCAAGGACGTGTTGTCATGCGAAAACTCTTGGAATTAGTAAAATTTTTCATTTGCAGTGTTCCTTGTCAGATCAGCGTTGGAAACGAGAGCCAGACGGGCTGTTGCCACCGTGAATCGTTGTGTGGCAGTTTTGGCAACTGCGGCTCATGGTGCGCTTGCTCCCCGCTGTGGCGTTGGTTGCTGGCGATACACCGTTCACCAAGTTAGTGGGCAGGGAATTGCCGGCAAACAGTTGGTGCCCCATATTGCCAGCACCACTATGGCATTGCTGACACAGAATAGGCCGAGCTTGCACCAGCAGCTTCTCTTGGTTAGAACCGTGCGGGTAATGGCAATTTAGACAGTTTTCACGTACCGGTGCGTGCTCCCACAGGAAGGGTCCGCGTTTTTCAGCGTGGCAGGTATAGCAAAGTTCGTTGACGCTGTCGGCCTTGAG
>CAIYNH010000849.1 GCA_903927495.1 uncultured beta proteobacterium | reverse complement strand
GTTCACGCGAGCGAATCAGGTCAATCAGTTGACCGTCCACCTTGGCTGGCTGGCCACCAAACCGAACCAACTGGTTCACGCCTAGGGTAGACCGAATCGGGGACCAGCTTTGACCGGATCCACTGGTATCGAGCCGGATGAACAAGTAACGCGGAAACATGGGCTCGGCCACCAGTGCCGTTTTGCGCTGGCGGATCTTTTGCAGCCTGAGCATCGGCATGTAGCACTCAAAACCCTGGCGCGACAGATTGGTCAGGGCCAGTGCTTCTTGGCGCGGTTTGGTGTGGATTAGGTACCAAGCAAGCGTGTTGGGTGCGGAGGTCTGGGCGCTGAAGGCTGGCGCGGCCAGGCGGCTCGGCATTGGCTGGGGCGTTGCTGGTTCCGGTTGGAATGCTTGCTCGGCAGGTGGCATCGGCAGCGGGGTGGATTCGACGATGCTGTAATCTTTGAGCAGGGGCACGGCCGGTATCGTTTCTGCACCGGCGGCAATCAAGCGGTGAATGTTTGACGACGCTGCGATGGTTTGCTCTGGCGCTGGAAGTGCGATTGAGATCGGCTGCGACGTGCTGGCGTGTGTGACCGGTGGCGTCAGCATCGCCGTGGCCATCGCCCGAAGCATTGGCAGTGGCTGCCCAGCAGACAAGACCTTGTTAAGCATGGCTGAAGCCTCACGCTGCTCAAACGCCTGAATGTCTTCGAGCCGGTAACCGACCGTGAACCCCTTCTGAAAGATCTGCAGTCCATCATCGCGGCAACGCAGTTCATGCAACGCGTTGGTCGTCAGGCCAAGACGGGCAGCAGCTTGTTGGGTAGTGATGAGTTCTGGGGCTTTGGGGGCGAACGGGCGGGAGCCTGACACTCCCTCTGCAATCGTGCTGTTCGGACGACGTATCAAAGGTGGCTGGGCATCGATTGGTTTTGGACGGGAATAATGATCCGGCGTGGCTTGTGGCTGCCAGCCCGAGTCCGCAGATGGTTCTATCGGATCTGGTTTCGGCGATTCAAATACTTCCGCCGGTAGCGGTCGTGCTGATATTGCGTCACTGTCAATGTCTGGCGGAGTGGCAATGCGCTGGCGGATCTTCTGCAGTGGCAGATTGGCCGCGCGCACCAAAGCTTCCATTTCCGGCAGCGGCCGGTCACTGCCCAAAAGCCAGGCAGACAACGAATCAACGTTGCGCCGCTCGTAGTCCTGCACATCAGCCAACCGGTAAAACACCCGCGTCCCTTGCTTGACAAACGGTATGCCAATCCCCTGGCTGCGCCAGATTTGCAGCGTGATCGCCGCAATGCCCAGCCGCTTGGCCAGTTGTGCTGTGGTCAGCAAGACCATCTCCATGTCAAATCTCCGTGTGTGGTGGAGCTGGCATGAACGCGCTGGGGGGCGGGGAAGTCAAGGGAGAAATTGCGTCTGCAAACCAATAAAGCACCCAATTGCACCCATTTTTAACAACACCTCCGATCGGTGCTTCGTACTTATAAATGGGTGTAAATGGGTGTAATATTGGTTTTATGCTTCGCACTGACTCCCTCCATATCACACCTGAGATACTGAGCCTGATCGCTCGGATTGACGAATTCAAAGGCGCTTGGCGCGCCCTGGGGACGCTTGCGCCCGAACGTCTTTCAGCCTTGCGCAGGGTGGCCACCATCGAAAGCATTGGCTCGTCCACCCGCATCGAGGGCAGCAAACTGACCGACCGGGAAGTGGAGAAACTGCTCTCAAACCTCGCAATCCAGTCTTTTGAGACCCGTGATGAGCAGGAGGTGGCTGGTTACGCAGAGTTGATGGACTTGGTGTTCAGCTCTTGGAGAGACATCCCGTTCAATGAGAACCACGTCAAGCAACTGCACCAGATATTGTTGCGCCACAGTGAGAAAGACTCACGGCACCGGGGGCAATACAAGACCAACTCAAACAGTGTGGCCGCGTTTGACGAAAACGGTGTGCAGATTGGCATCGTTTTCGAAACGGCAAGTCCATTCGACACCCCCGGCCTCATGGCCGAACTGGTGGCATGGGTCAATGATGAGAGGGATAAATCGCATTTGCACCCCCTGCTGATCATTGCCATCTTCGTGGTGGTGTTCCTGGAAATACACCCATTCCAGGATGGCAACGGCCGACTCAGCCGGGTTCTGACGACATTGCTGTTGATTCAGACGGGCTATGCCTATGTACCGTACAGCTCGCTGGAAAGCGTGGTCGAACTCAACAAGGAAGCCTACTACCTGGCCCTGCGGCAGACGCAGGGCTCAATCCGATCGGATGCACCCAACTGGCAACCATGGCTGGTTTTCTTCCTGCGCTCGCTGGCTGAGCAGGTCAGGAGACTTGAAAAGAAGGTCGAACGCGAAAGAATAGTGCTGGCCGCTTTGCCCGACCTGTCGTTGCAAATTGTCGAATTTGCCCGTGAGCATGGCCGCATCACGATTGGCGATGCCATCAAATTGACGGGAGTCAGTCGAAATACACTGAAGCAGCACTTACGCAACTTGGTAGAACGTGGCCATTTGAATCAGCAAGGCAGTGGGCGCGGGGTTTGGTACGAACTCAAGTAATGGGATTTATGGATGTTTAATTTGATCGTCTCGGGTTCCGGCTGGCAACCCCATCGTGACTCGTTTGGCAGTGGCCGCGTACTTGAGTACACCGATACTGCCGTTGCTCAGCGCTTCATGCCGAACAAGGTTTTGGATATCAATGCAGTGTCAAAACTGCCGACCCTGTTTATGTCGGAAACTCAAGGGCATGGGAACCAAGTTGCGCATGTCGGAACTATCACTCAACTCAAGTTGTCAGGAGCAGATTATCAACTCGAGTATGCAATTGATCCGGCCATTCGTCCGATTCCGAACTCGTCACTTTTGCGAATGGCCCGCGAACTTGGAATTGAAGATTTTGAATTCAGTCGGACGCATTGGGCAATAAAAGATGCCGATCTGTATAAGGCGTTGCTGAGGAGCATCCATAGCGACCTGCCAACACCAAAGGTATTTCAGTTGAGTCCTGCCCCTGCGAGCCTTCAAATGGTGTCAGCCATGATGCCTTTCAGCCCAGGTTTTGATGGCGTATATGCCGCTTTGGGAGTTGCGGCTGTGGCGGTCGGTAAGAAATGCAAAAGGGCCGATGACATTTGGAACCACGATGCGATCATTCAGGATGTGGTTTCACTGATTTGCAAATCAAGCGTAGTTATCTGTGATTTGACCGGAAAGAATGCGAATGTGTTCTATGAAGCTGGAATTGCACATTCCCTGGGTAAGGATGTCATTCTGATAACCCAGTCTGCGGACGATGTGCCTTTTGACCTGCGACATCTCCGGTATATCCAATACCTAAACAATGGGGAGGGACTCCAGCAACTTACAGCCAAAGTTAGCGAGCGCCTTCAAACGCTTGCAGAAGGGCAATAGTGGAGGATTTTTCGGCATGCGTCTGGGATCATTTTTCGCTCAATGGAGGTGGAAATGGTCAACTCACAAAATAATTAATAGTTTCATCGACTCGGGTGTGTTTTGAAACGTCGGCACTTATCAACGTTTGCTGACGAAACGCAACATTCCTCAGTCGCACCTGACCGGAGCCGTAAGGGCCTTGGTCGATGTTGACAGGCACGACTCTTCGAAGGCTTCGACATCGAATTGCCGGTAGAGGACGCGGCCGGGGAGCTTTAGGAACTTCGGGCCAATGCCCTCGCTACGCCAGCGCTCAAGACTGGCCTCGCTGATGCTCCAACGGGCTGCCAGTTGTTTTTGCCCCAGATGTTTGGTGTCCACGAGTTTCCTTCCGAATGAGTTGGTGGTACTCCATGAAGGCGTGTTTTCGTCCCAAAGCCAAGTGGTGTTGTAAAAAAATGCGGACGGCGGTTCAAGTG
>CAIYNH010000848.1 GCA_903927495.1 uncultured beta proteobacterium | reverse complement strand
GCCAGTTGCCCACATGGGCTCCGCAGGAGTTCAGGCTGCGGCAGTGCCGGCAGTGGCACCGCCCAAGGTCTCGGCACCCAAGCCCGTGGCACTGCAGTTTGACGAGGCCAAGGCCCGCAAGAACCTGCAGGAAGCGGTCAAGGCACTCAACGACCAGATGGCCGCCACCAAGACCGGCTTGGGCTTTAGTGTCGACGAAAGTCTGCCGCGCCCCGTGGTCACCGTGCGCAACACCGAAACCGGTGAAGTGGTGCGCCAGATCCCCACCGAAGTGGTGGTGCGCCTGGCCCACAGCATTGATGACATGAAGGGCCTCCTGCTCAATGCAAAAGTTTGACAACAAATTTTTATTGCAAATTACTCAAGTAAAAAACTTAGCTCCCGAATCATTCAGCAGCAAGAACCCCACACCAGTTTCTTGTCCATTTTGTAGATTTACTCTTTAGGAGAAACACCATGACAGTTATCAATACCAACGTGAAGTCCCTGGTTGCGGCAAATGCGCTGACGGTCAACAACCGCGCGCTGTCGGCCACCATGCAGCAGTTGTCCACCGGCAAGCGCATCAATTCTGCTAGCGATGATGCCGCAGGCCTCGCCATTGCATCCAAAATGACTTCGCAAATTAAGGGCCTGGACCAGGCTGTTCGCAATGGCAACGACGGCATTTCCATGCTGCAAACGGCAGAAGGTGCAATGGTCGAGATGACCAACATGTTGCAGCGCATGCGTGAGTTGTCAGTGCAGTCGGCCAATGACACCAACACCTCCGACGACCGAACTAATCTGAACAATGAGTATCAGCAGTTAAAGTCCGAAATTACCCGGATTGGTGCCAATACCCAGTGGAACGGCATGAATATTCTGGACGGCAACAATAACTTGGGTACTACGGATGGGACTGTGCAAACATTGAAATTCCAAGTCGGCGCCAATGCATCCACAGGCACAGGGCAGACCATCAATATTGATTTCAAGGACTTTACTTACACGACGACCGCAACATCAGCAAGTGCTTCGACTGCCCAAATAAACCTTGGGGGTATGGCAGCAGCGGCCAATATGGACATCTTCAAGGTTACTGCGGCAAATGCCGCCGGTGTGACCACCGCAATGTCGTTTGCTGTCACTAAACCTGTAGGTGTTGACCCGTCCTCCGGTGAAGCGACGGTCCTTGCAGGCCAGATGCAGGCTGGGATTCGGACATATGCTGGCTTTGAGAATGTAACAGTCACTGCTGCCGATGAGGTGATTACATTTTCCAACCCGGTTGGTGGAGCATTCTCGGCAATGAGCTTTACGAAATCTGATGCAACCGCTGCGACGACGACTGGAATGTTGGTCAGTTACAGCGCAGCGCACTTGGGTACTAACGCCCCCCCCACAGGAGGAGTATTTTCTGGCACGGCAGACATTTCGGCCTCGTCACTCACGACGCTGGCATTGTCTAACACGGCGACTGGCGCGATCGATGCGGCTCTTACGGCGGTCAACGGCGAGCGCTCGAAGATCGGCGCCACCATCAACCGTCTGACCTATGCTGTTGACAACTTGACCAACGTGTCGCAAAACACCAGTGCATCACGCAGCCGGGTGGAGGACACGGACTACGCCAAGGCCACCACCGAACTGGCACGCACGCAGATCATCCAACAAGCCGCCACCGCCATGCTGGCGCAGGCCAACCAGTCGCAGCAAAGCGTGCTGGCCTTGCTCAAGTAAGCAGCGCAGCGAAGCGTCGGTCGCAAGCCCGGCGTCCCCTTAAAAGGCCACCCGCAAGGTGGCCTTTTTGCGGTATGGCGCAATGCTGACGGGCGTGAGGAGCTATCAAATAAATAGCAAACGTTTTCCAGTCGCCGGATACTCGGTATGCGCGGAAAACGCACCAGCGGTCAACGCCACATCACCGGCAGCTAGCAGAACCGAACCTTTCAAAGGTCGTGCGAGAGCATGCCGACCTGGCACGCAGGGCCGAGGTCACCGTCGAGCCAGACCTCCAGAGCGCTTTCCTGGCCACTCATGACGGCGCCAATGCCATGTCCTGCAGCTTGCGCCCCCACTTGTCGTGCGCAGCCACTGCGTTGATGTCGCCCTCCAGACCCAGTACCACAAGCACCCGAAGGTAGGCGCCTCGTGCTGCTCCGGGGTCGCCCCTTGCCTGGCGCAAAATCAAGTAGCGGGCCGGTGTGTGCATGGTTCGCACATGCTATCAACGCGGTAGCGCTCTGCGCACTACCCACGGGCGCTGCAGGCCGTTTCGGCATAAATGTTCGCCCTTTTTTGGCTACTTGGT
>CAIYNH010000847.1 GCA_903927495.1 uncultured beta proteobacterium | reverse complement strand
TCGCCGGGTGCTGCAGGCAGCCCCGTTTGCTGTGATGGTCGGCATGTTCAACCCCCTGCTGGATCAGCAACCGTTGCTAACACTCTTGGGTTATCCGATTGCTGGCGGCTGGGTGTCATTTGCGTCCATTCTGATTCGTTTTTGCCTGACAGTTTCTGCCGCGCTGATTCTGCTTGCCAGTACTGGTTTTCACCAGGTTTGTGGGGGCTTGGGGCGTCTGGGAGTACCCCAGGTAATGACCACCCAGTTGTTGTTTTTGTATCGCTATGCCCAAGTTTTGGCGGGTGAGGCAGGGCGTATGAACCTGGCTCGGGAGCTGCGCTGTGGCAGCAGGCCGGCCCTGACGCTCACCGTCTACGGCAGTTTGCTCGGCCATTTGTTGCTGCGGGCCATGGCGCGAGCCCAGCGCATTCACCAGGCCATGCTGTCGCGCGGTTTTGATGGTGAGATGCGAAGTTGCCAGCCTATGCGCTGGAATATCAACGATGCACTGTGGGTGGCATTCTTTTGGGTCAGTTTTGTGCTGGCACGGCACATTGATTTGGCAAATTGGTTTGGCCAACTGTTGCTTGGACACTTACCGTGAACCGCCCCAGCGTCGAGACGCGGAATTTGTCATATACCTACCCGGATGGGCAGCAGGCCTTGAGTGGTTTGAGTTTGTGCATTCACCAAGGCGAAAGTGTCGGCGTGATTGGCAGCAACGGAGCGGGTAAATCGACCTTGTTGCAGCACCTCAACGCCGTGCTGAAACCAAGCACAGGTGAAGTGAGAATTGCTGGAAGTCCGATCACGCGCAGCAACCTGGCCGAAGTGCGGCGCAGCGTTGGCATGGTGTTTCAGGACCCTGATGACCAGTTGTTCATGCCAACCGTGCGGGAAGATGTCGCCTTTGGGCCGCTCAACATGGGCCTGAGCACCTGTGAGGTGCAGGCCCGCGTGACGCAGTCGCTAGCCACTGTCGGTGCCAGTCATTTGGCGAATCGCCCACCCTATCTGCTCTCTGGGGGTGAAAAGCGTGCGGTGGCGATTGCCGGGGTGCTGGCGATGTCGCCAACGATCCTGGTGATGGACGAGCCCAGCAACGGCTTGGATCCGGTTGCTCGGCGCCGCTTGATCACCTTGCTCAAAGGAATTGATCAGACAAAGATCATCGCCACACATGACCTGGATCTGGTGCTTGACCTCTGCACTCGGGTGCTGGTCATGCGCGACGGCATCATTGAAGCCGATGACTCCCCTGAACGTATTTTTGCCGACTCAGAGCTACTGGAGCGCTGTCATCTGGAACTGCCGCTGAGCTTGCAACGACGTTAATCCCGCGCACCCTTGCTGCCTGCGGTGTCGATGCGGCACCGCTCAGGAGACGATGTAAGCCCCAGCCCCGGTAGAAAGTAGCTTGCCGTCAGCACCCAAAAACTCCATGCGGGTTGAGGCCACCCTTGAGCCCAGGCGCATCACCTCGGCACGTAGTTCAAACCACTCGCTGATGCCGGGGCGCAGGTAATCGATCCGTAAGTCAATCGTGCCAAGTTTCGAAAAACGCTGCAATCGCTGCATCGGCGACTCGTCCATGTGGCGCGCGCCAATCGCAGCCATCACCGCCAAGCCGCCCATGGCATCGAGCCCGGCACTGATAACACCCCCGTGCAGACGGTTGTAGAGGTAATGCCCGACCAGGTCGTTGCGCATGTCAATGCGCGCCACCACCTGGGTTGGTTGCAGTGAGGTAATTTTCAAACCCAGTAATTTGTTGAAAACGATCATTTCCTCAAATACTTTTTTGAGTCCAATGACAAACTCGTCTTCGAACTTGATCTTTTCGGGTGATTTGGGGTGTTGCGTCATGGAATGATTGTCACAGGTCCGGCTGGATTACTTTTTAACCAAAGTCGGCACGGCCTTGGCACCCCCAAAGGCCTGGTTGATCAATTTCAGGGACTCCGGACTGTCCCACTCGCGGGCTCCAACAATTTTGTTCAAAACCCGGCCTTTGGCATCAACCAGCAAGGTCAAGGGCAGATGATCTGCCCCCAGCATATTTTCCAGCATCAGTTTGTTGTCGATGTAATGGTTCAGTGTCGCGTGACTCTTGCGCAAAAACCCATTCGCAGCATCGGGGTAGTCATCGGTAGAGATGCCAATGACGACAAATTGTTGCCCCATGTCGCGCCAGGCCAGCCGCTCCAGTGAGCCCATTTCCTGGATGCAGGGCGGGCACCAACTGGCCCAAACGTTGATGATCAGGGGCTTGCCACGGAAATCCGAGAGTTTTCGGTCTGGGCCATTCAGTCCGCGCATCGTCGCTTCACGCAGCACGCCGCCAACTTCAACCTCGCCAGGGGTCTTGGCACCCAGCTGGGTAGCGAGCGAAACCCCTAGCACAATAGTCAAGACAAAACGTCTAATCAAATTCATTGGCATCCCAAATTTACTATAAAAACAATAGCTATCTATGCTTACCAGACGTGTGCTACAAGCGAATACTGTTATAACTTGGAAAAGTCTGGCTGGCGTTTTTCCATGAACGCACCAAACGCTTCACGCGCCGCCGCTTGGCTCAACATGCGGCCAAATAACACGCCTTCTTCGGCCATGCGCTCAGCGACGATGCTGGCCTGTCCCTGCTTCATCAGGCGCTTGGTTGCCAGCAGAGAAGTCATGGGTTTGGCGACCAATTTTTGGGCTTGTCGCTGCGCCAACGCATTGACCTCGGTCGGCGGCACAATGCGGCTGATCAAGCCCATCTCAAGAGCTGCCTCGGCCGTGAATGGGTCACCCAGCAGCAGGGCTTCTGCGGCCCGTCCGTAGCCCATGCGTTGCGGTGCCAGCAGGCTTGAGCCAGCTTCGGGGCAAACGCCCAAGTTGACAAAAGGCATCGAAAACGCCGCGTTGTCTCCGGCATACACCAGATCGCAATGGAACAACAGGGTGGTACCGATGCCCACCGCTGGCCCGCAGACAGCCGCAATAATCGGCTTGGTGAAACTGCTGATGGCGCGCATAAAACGAAATACCGGCGAGTCAGGTGAGTTGGGTGGCGATTTGAGAAAGTCGGCAATGTCATTGCCGGCGCTAAAAATTGTCTCATGCCCCTGCAACACCACCACCCGTACCGCCTCTTCGGCCTGGGCCTGATCCAGCGCATCGGCCATGCCCGAATACATGGCAGTGGTAAACGAATTTTTCTTCGCAACGCGGTTGATGGTGATGGTGGTGACACCAGCGGTGGTGTCGATCAAAAGGTCAGACATGGTTGATTCCTTGGGTAATAGCGCGAAATCCCGACAGGTGCCGGGATTTCAGAAAACAAAAATGGTGGGCGATTGCCCACCCGTCACGAGCTATAGCGTATCAGACCCGCTCAAAAATCCCCGCAGCCCCCTGGCCCATACCAATGCACATGCTCAGCATGCCGTATTTGCCTTGCGTGCGCTGCAAGCCGTGAATCAGTGTGGCAGCCCGAATAGCACCTGTGGCACCCAGCGGGTGACCCAGCGCAATGGCACCACCCATCGGATTCAGCTTGCTTTGATCCAGACCCAGCGTGTTGATGACCGCCAGGGATTGGGCGGCAAAGGCCTCGTTCAGCTCGATCCAATCGAGCTGGTCTTGCGTCAAACCCGCATATCGCAACGCAGCCGGAATCGCCTCGATCGGGCCAATACCCATGATGTGTGGCGGCACACCCTTGACAGCAAAGGAGACAAAGCGCGCCAAGGGTGTCAGGCCAAACTGCCTGACGGCCTTTTCGCTGGCCAAAATCAGGGCTCCAGCACCGTCCGAGGTTTGCGAGCTGTTGCCAGCGGTCACCGTGCCGCGTGCAGCAAAGGGGTTTTTGAGCTTGGCCAGACCTTCCAGCGAGGTGTCGGCGCGCGCTCCTTCGTCCAGGCTGACCAGGCGCTTTTTCTCAATCACTTCACCCGTTTGCAGATTCGGTGAGCGGTCGGTGACCTCAATCGCTGTCATCTCGGCACTGAAATAACCCGCAGCCTGTGCTGCCAATGCGCGCTGGTGCGACTGCAAAGCGAACGCGTCTTGCGCCTCGCGGCTGATTTTCCATTGGGTAGCAACCTTCTCGGCGGTCAAGCCCATACCGTAGGCGATGCCCACGTTCTCGTCGTTGTCAAACATCAGCGGAGAAAACGAGGGCGCATTGCCGCCCATCGGAACCATGCTCATGCTCTCCACACCCGCCGCAATCATCACCTCAGCTTCACCCACGCGAATGCGGTCAGCCGCAGTCTGGATGGCTGACAAACCAGAGGCGCAAAAGCGGTTGATCGTGATACCGCCGACACTGGTGGGTAGTCCGGCTAACACTGCCGCAGTGCGTGCAATGTTCAAACCCTGCTGGCCTTCAGGCATGGCACAACCGCAGACAATGTCTTCAATGGCATGGGGGTCCAGGCCCGGTACTTGTTGCAGCGCCGATTGCAGCACCTTGACCAGCAGGTCATCCGGCCGCATATTGCGAAAAACGCCCCGATGCGACTTGCCAATGGGGCTACGAGTGGCGGCAACGATATAGGCTTCTTGAATTTGTTTCATGGTGACTCTTTTCAATATCAGTCAAATCTCAATTCCGAACCGGCTTGCCAGTGGACATCATGCCCATGACACGCTCCTGCGTTTTTGGATGGTTCAGCAGGGAGCAAAACGCCTGCCGTTCCAGCATCATCAAATACTCTTCTGATACCAGGCTGCCCGCATCCACATCTCCGCCACATACCACGCCCGCGATCAGGCTGGCAATGTGAAAGTCGTGTGCGCTGATGAAGCCACCATCGCGCATATTCACCAGCGAACCCTTGACGGTGGCCAAGCCGCTGCGCCCGGCTACGGCAAACTGGCGCTTGTGCGGGGCGCGGTAGCCGCTGTTAAACATGCTGCGCGCCTGATCGATGGCCACAAACAGCAGCTCGTCCTTGTGCGGCACGATCACGTCGCTCTCAAGCACATAACCCAGCTTGCGCGACTCCAGCGCGCTGGTGCCCACTTTGGCCATGGCTGCCGCCGTAAAGCCTTCGGTGAGGAAAGGCAACAGGTCTTTACCGGTTGATGTTGCTGCGTTTTCTGCAGCACGTCGTTCAATGTAGGTAAGCCCACCAGCCCCAGGAACTAATCCAACGCCGACTTCAACCAAACCGATATAGCTCTCCATTGCGACCACCCGCTTGCTGGAATACACCGCCAGTTCGCAGCCGCCGCCCAAG
>CAIYNH010000846.1 GCA_903927495.1 uncultured beta proteobacterium | reverse complement strand
GCGCCGTGATCTTGACTTCAGCCACGTCGCGCGGGCGCGGGATGTCGATCACGAACTCGCCGATCGGGTGGCTGCCGGGTCCGGCGCTCAGAACCACGACGCGGTCGCTCATGGCAATGGCTTCGTCCAAATCGTGGGTAATAAACAGCACCGCCTTTTTCTTGGCGGACCACAGCGCCAGCAACTCGTTTTCCATCAACTGGCGGGTCTGGATATCGAGCGCTGAGAACGGCTCATCCATCAAAATAATGTCGGGGTCGAGCACCAACGTTTGCGCCAGACTCACGCGCTTGCGCATGCCGCCGCTCAATTGGTGCGGGTAACGGTCGCCAAAACCGCCCAAACCCACCCGGCGCAGCCATTCCCCGGCCTGCTGTCGCGCCTGACCTTCAGGTACACCACGAAACTCCAGTCCAGCCATGACATTGCCCAGCGCAGTGCGCCATGGCATCAGGCTGTCGGCCTGAAACATATACCCAGCCCGGGTGTTGATGCCCTGCAGCGGTTGACCAAACACTTTGACCGTGCCGGTACTGGGTGAGAGCAACCCCGCACCGACATTGAGCAGCGTGCTTTTGCCGCAACCCGTGGGGCCGACCACACTGACAAATTCGCCAGCACCAACCGTCAGACTGACCTCTTGCACGGCGGTGTAGCGTTGCCCAGGGTCACTTTTGCTGACAAAAGTACAGGCGACATCCTGCAGCATCAACGCTGGCGTCATGTCAACCTTTTGGGTATTTGGCATTGGCTTTTTTGACGAACGCGTTGGTAAACACTGCGTTCAAATCTAGCTTCACCCCAGCCAGTTTGTCGTCAACACTGACCAGTGCCTTGAGTGCGGTTTGCGGCCCTTTTTCGGGAATCATGCCGTCGGGCGACAAAGACCCTTTGGCGGCCAAAAACGCATCGATGTAAACCGCCCGATCCCCCAATAGGTAACTCTCGGGCACAGTCTTGATGATATCGGCGGGGCCAGCGGCCTGAATCCACTTGTTGGCCCGCACCATCGCATTGGTCAAGGCTTGCGTGGTGTTGGGATTTTTGTCGATGAATGCTTGCGGAGCGTACAGGCACCCGGCCGGCATCGGGCCACCAAACACTTTTTCGGATTCCGCCAAAACGCGCGTATCAGAGATGATTTTGAGGTCACCCGAGCGCTGCAACAGCGTGATCACGGGATCCAGGTTGCTCATGGCATCAATCTGCCCCGAGCGCATGGCGGCCACCGCGCCATTGCCCGTACCCACGCCAATGATGCTGACATCGCTGGGCTTCAGGCCAGCCTTGGCCAGCACAAAATTAGCCATCACGTTGGTGGAACTGCCAGGGGCAGAAACACCAATTTTTTTGCCCTTGAGGTCAGCCACGGTTTTAAAACCCGCCATGGTCTTGGGATTGATACCCAGCACAATTTGCGGCGCTGCACCTTGCAGCACAAAGGCGCGCAAATGCTGGCCTTTGAATTGCATGTTGATGGTGTGCTCAAAAGCCCCTGAGACCACGTCAGCACTACCACCCACGACCGCTTGCAAGGCGCGTGAACCCCCGGCAAAGTCAACAATGGTGACCTCCAACCCTTCGGCCTTGAAGTAACCGAGTTGTTCGGCGATGGTTAGCGGCAGGTAATACAGCAGGTTCTTACCGCCAACAGCGATGGCAACCTTGGGTTTTTCAAGGGCTTGCGCCAAAGCCCAGTGGGGCCCAGTTGCGGCAAGCAAACCGCCCGCCAGCAGATGTCGTCTTTGCATGTGTGAGTCTCCAATCAAATAAAAGCAGAACGTTCAGTGCGCCCTGTCTGTCACAAATCATACTGCGCTACGCTGGCGAGCCTTGAGCCACACAATCGCCGCTCCAGTGATGGCCACCGGCAGGAGCGAGCCCGCGTTTAGCAATTGCCAGCCCTGTGTGGTGACCAGCACGCCGGAGGCAAAAGAACTCAAAGCGGTGGTGGCAAAGACAAAGAAATTAAGCGCCGCCTGGGCCCGATCCTTCTCCTGCGGGGAATAGGTTTGCAGCGACAAAGTGGTGCTGCCCGTGAACAGGAAGTTCCAGCCCAGGCCCAGCAAAAACAGCGCCAGCAAAAACTGCTGGAAATCCACGCCAGTCAGCGCCACCGCAATGCAGATTGCATTGAGCAAAACACCGATTCCCATGATGTTGAGTACACCTAGTCGCTTGATCAAATGGCCGGTAAAGAATCCTGGGGCAAACATGCCAATCACGTGCCACTCTAGCACCAGCGCCACGTCGTTAAACGGCAGACTGCATTGCTGCATGGCCAGCGGGGTCGCGGCCATCAGCAGGTTCATCACCCCGTAACTCAAGGCACCGCAAGCTGCTGCCACGATGAAGGTCGGTTGGCGCATGATCTCTCGCAGAGGGCGACCCTCGTCACCGGCTTTTTTCATTAATGCGGCGGGAAACGTGATGAACGTCAGTACCCCCATCGACAACAGCGCCACTCCGGCCAGCGCCAGGTAGGCACCCATGAACGGGACCGTGGTGAGGGTGCGGGTTTGTGCCGCCAGATTGGGGCCAAGCACTGCTCCAATCAAACCGCCAGCCATGACCATCGAGACCGCTTTCTCGCGCCATGCCGGCAAGGCCAGCTCGGCAGCAGCAAATCGGTACAGGTTGGCATTGGCGTTGTAATAGCCCGCCACCAGCGTGGCCGTACACAACAACCAGAAGTTTTTGCTCCAAGCGGCATAAGCACACAGCAGCGCGCTGCCCAGGGCCACTGCCAGTCCTAGTTGGAACGAGGTCTTGCGGCCAAACCGGTGCTGGGTTTTCGCCACCAGACCGGTCGAAAGTGCACCACCCACAACATAGCCCATGACCGGCAGAGTCGCCATCCACCCCAGCGGCGCCAGGCTGAATCCGACCAGGCCATTGATGGCAATGAAGGTGACGTTGTTGGTCAGGAATAGGCCCTGGCAAATGGCCGGCAGCCAAAGATGTCGGTTCATGCAGAGGTGTCGCAGTAAGGAAGATGACGCATTCTCGCAATCTTTGCTTAATCACAAAATGATTGACCTACATCATTTACCTGATTTCCCTGCTCGGATACTCTCGCGGATCGACTTTGGCCTGCCTCCAATACTTGGCCTGACTGCCTATGTACCCCAATCAAAATTCTGTTTCTGACGCACCATCGGGTGCACCTGTTGCTGCACCCATGGAGCTGGTCTGCCCGGCCGGTAGTCTTCCTGCACTCAAAGCTGCAGTAGACCACGGTGCGGATTGTGTTTATCTGGGCTTTCGTGATGCCACCAATGCCCGCAACTTTGCCGGCCTGAACTTTGACGAGGCCGCCATTGAGGCTGGAATTCGCTATGCGCATGAGCGCGGTCGCAAGGTGTTTGTGGCGCTCAATACCTATCCGCAAGCGGCCAAAGCCGATCTTTGGCAACGCGCCGTGGACCGTGCCGCCCATAGCGGGGTTGATGCTGTGATTCTGGCTGACCCTGGCATGATGGCCTATGCCGTCAAACACCAGCCGCAATTGCGCCTGCACCTGTCGGTGCAGGGGTCGGCCACAAACTATGAAGCGCTGGATTTCTATTACCAGCATTTCGGCATTGCCCGGGCTGTGCTGCCAAGGGTGTTGTCCATGACGCAAGTTCAGCAAGTGCTGGAAAAGACCCCGGTTGAGATTGAAGTTTTCGGTTTTGGCAGCCTGTGCGTGATGGTC
>CAIYNH010000845.1 GCA_903927495.1 uncultured beta proteobacterium | reverse complement strand
ATGAACACCCGCCTCCAGGTGGAGCACCCAGTGACTGAGTGCATCACCGGTCTGGATTTGGTTGAGTTAATGATTCGAGTGGCCGCTGGAGAGGTATTGCCCTTGAGTCAGGCTGATGTCAAACGCAATGGCTGGGCGATGGAATGTCGTATCAACGCCGAAGACCCGTTTCGTAACTTTCTGCCTTCTACCGGACGTCTGGTGCGCTTTGCACCGCCAACGCAGACGATGGAGCAAGGCAACACCACCGACTGGTACGGTGTGCGGGTCGACACCGGGGTGCAAGACGGTGGTGAAATTCCGATGTATTACGACTCGATGATTGCCAAACTCATCGTGCATGGCACTGATCGCAACGACGCGATTGCCAAAATGCGTGAAGCGCTGAACGGCTTTGTGATTCGTGGTGTCTCGAGCAACATTCCGTTCCAAGCCGCCCTATTGGCACATCCCAAGTTTGTCAGCGGTGATTTCAATACCGGTTTTATTGCTGAAAACTACGCCCATGGATTTAAAGCCGAGGACGTTCCGCATGAAGACCCGAGCTTCATGCAGGCGCTGGCGGCTTTTGTGCGCCGCAAGTCGCGTGAACGAGCAGCGGGTATCAGTGGCCAGTTGCCAGGTTATGCGGTGAATGCCGGAAGTGACTATGTGGTGGTTACTTTAGGGGTTGCCGGAGCCAACGTCTATAGCCCGGTTCACGTCGATGAATTTGTTGGACAAACAGGCTCAGCACGAGTCAGGCTGGGCGGTAGAAGCTATGAAATTTGTAGTGATTCACGGATCAACGACATCTGCATCAGGGGCACTGTGAATGGCAAAGCGTTCACTGCACAGGTCGAACGTGGCACGCGCAAGAACCCCTTGTCGCTGAGTGTGCAGCACAACGGTTGCCGTATTGATGTGCTGGTGATCTCGCCTCGCATGGCTGAACTGCACGCTCTGATGCCGTTCAAGGCTCCGCCTGACATGAGTCGCTATGTGCTATCGCCCATGCCGGGTTTGTTGGTAAATGTGGCGGTGCAGGTCGGCCAAAAGGTGCAGGCAGGTGAACGCATCGCCGTTATCGAAGCCATGAAAATGGAAAATGTACTTTTTGCGGTAGCCGATGGTGTGGTCGGCAAGGTGCTCGCCAGCAAAGGCGAAAGTCTGATGGTGGACCAGCCCATCGTGGAGTTTGTTTGACCCATCGCTGTGTTGCCCTTTGCTTTTGTGCCTAACCACACTGCGCCCAGGGTGACTCACACTGGATCTTGCCAGCACCATCATCAACGCTACTTTGGCTATTTCCGCAGCGCTTTCGACCGATTGAACAGATTGAATAGATTGATGATTAAATTACCTTCAATCGCTTTCCTGGTAAGCGTTAGCAGCTATCAATTTTATTATTAGGCGAAAAAAATTAATGAGTATGACAACTGCAACTCGACCCTTTAAAGTACTCGGCATCCAGCAAATTGCCATTGGTGGACCCAGCAAAACCCGCTTGCAAAAATTGTGGGTCGACATGTTGGGTCTGGAAATTACAGGCACGTTTCAAAGCGAGCGTGAAAACGTTGATGAAGACATTTGCGCCATGGGTGTGGGTGCCTTCAAGGTTGAAGTCGATCTGATGCAACCCATGGATCCTGAAAAAAAACCTGCTGTCCATACCACTCCGCTGAACCATGTCGGGCTGTGGATTGACGATTTGCCGCACGCGGTGCAGTGGTTAACCCAGCAAGGCGTGAGATTTGCACCCGGCGGCATCCGCAAGGGAGCGGCAGGCTTTGACATCTGCTTTTTGCATCCCAAGGCGAATGAGGAATTCCCGATTGCCGGCGAGGGCGTGCTGATCGAAATGGTGCAGGCCCCCCCGGAGGTGGTGAAGGCCTTTTCGCAACTGGCCT
>CAIYNH010000844.1 GCA_903927495.1 uncultured beta proteobacterium | reverse complement strand
CTTTGGGGCACCCACAATTTCCTGCTTTCTATGCGGCAACCATCGTGCGCGCTCTCAGATGGTGACACGCAAGATACTTGGAAAATCACAGGCAATTTGTTCGCCATCGTGCAGATCGCCCGAATAGGAATCATTTGGGCAACATTAAGACCCAGCCCATCAGCCTCACGCGCAAATAATGAACCCGTCGCTAGGTCTTGTCTTTCCGAAGTCGGTACAGCGGGATCGCCTTGCGTATGCTGCTGGCGTTTATATCCTCGTCTGGCTGGCTCTTTGGTACGCCTCCAGAATTGCCGATTTTTTGGGTGGCGCCAGTCTATGGTATCTACCTGCAGGGCTTCGTTTTTGTGCCTTTGTGCTTCTTGGCTGGCCCGCCTTGCTGCTTGAACTGACGACAACCCTCATCGCCAGTTTGCTGCAATTCGCTTTTTCGGACCTTCCTTCCCCCGGGCTCCTAACTGCCCAAATGGGCTGGCTGGTGTACGCCTGGTGTGCGATGCCAATTGCTTACGCTGTTGTGCTATTTCCGCTGAGATTGAAGATGCGGGGCCAAAGCGATCTTGCGCACCCTGCACAAAGCGTCTTGTTTGTCAGCGTGGTTATTGCGACAAGCATGTTGGGTGCTGTGGTCGGCACAGGTCATCTGATTTACTCCGGCATCGTTGCCGAACATCAATGGACGCGCGCGGTTACCTCGTGGTTCACTGGTGATTTCATCGGCATCATCACGCTGAGTCCTCTGTTATTTGTACGTGCTTGGCCGCGCATCGTGCGCTATTTGCAAGGTGGACATTGGAATAGTTTGTACGTGCTTGGGTCAAGTGCGATCGATCGCAATGCCGACTGGCATATTGCGCTGGCCACACTGCTGGCTCCGCTGCTGGTTTTTGGGATTCCCAGTTACCTGGATTTGAACCTGCAATTTCCGCTCATTGCCTTGTTGCTGTTACTACCGCTGGCGGCTGTGACGTTTCGGTACGGTCTGCGCGGCGCGGTGATGGCGGTACCGTTACTCGACGGCGGCTTGGTTCTGGCGATTCCAGTGCTTCACCAGCAAGAACTGGCCTTGCAATATCAGTTGGTCATGCTAGCCATCGCCTTGGTCGGGTTGTGGCTAGGTAGTGCCGTGGAGTCCCGCAACCGGTTGATGGCTGACTACACCAAGGAACTGCAGACCGAGGTGGAACGGCAGACGCTGGCGCTGCAACAGGCTGCACAGGATTTACGTGAAAAGCGCGAAGAGGCCGAACAAGCCAACTTGGCCAAGTCACGATTTTTGGCGGCTGCCAGCCACGACCTGCGCCAACCGGCCCATGCCTTGGGCATGTTCATGGACCGTCTCGATCAGCTTTCGATGGATCCACAATCTAAAGGTCTTGTGGCCAGTGCGAATGCTGCCGTGCGCGAAATGCAGGATATGTTGGATGGCATATTCGATCTATCCCGCCTCGATCCCGACTCAGTCCAGACCGAAATTCAGTCGTTTCCCATCAATGATCTATTTGATGCAATACGAAATGGGCTTGCGAACGAAGCGACCGCCAAAGGTTTGCGTTTTCGCGTTCGCCCATCAGCGGTATGGTTGCAAACAGATTTTGCCCTGATGCGGCGAATTTTGCTCAATCTCGTCGGCAATTCGATAAGGTATACCAGTCGTGGCAGTATCTTGGTGGCTTGCCGGCCAACCCAGTCTGGCACTCACGCGCGCATCGAGGTGCGTGACGGCGGTATTGGCATCGCGCCTGACGATCAGAAGAAGGTATTTCAGGAGTTCTATCAAGTAGCCAATCCGCAACGTGATCGCAGAATGGGGTTAGGTGTGGGCCTGAGCATTGTGGAGCGTTCTTGTCGGCTGTTGGACCTTCCATTGTCAATTCGCTCGGCTCTGGGTGCGGGTACGTGCGTGAGCATTAGGGTGCCGCTTGGCAAAGCTAGCTCAGGCGCGCGAAACGAAGATGTCCTGCTGCCGTCAGTCCCCAGCGAATTAAGCGGCTATCTAGTGATGGTGATAGAGGATGATGTGATGGGCCGAGAGGCTTTGGCAGGATTGTTGGAATCATGGGGGTATTCGGTCATCGCAGTCGAGGGCGCCAAGATGGCGGCTGACCGGTTGCAGAAGAATCAACCACCTGACCTCATCATCAGTGACTTTCGCTTGGGCGGTGGAATCAACGGCATCGAAGCTGTGCGCATGTTGCGCGATTTGGCGGGTCAGGAAATTTCGGCTTGCGTGATCAGCGGAGACACGGATGCTCAAGTAAGGCAGCAGGTTGAAGATGCCGGGCTGGTTCTGTTAAGGAAGCCGGTGCGACCTGCCAAGCTGCGTTCCTTGCTTAGGCACCTGGCTCAGATCGATGCAGCAGAAAGCGCCAAGCAACAGGAGTGAGCTTTGCCGTAAATCAGTCCTCTCAACTTGGTCCATTTTGGCGCGCCGGTTCTTGCTTCTGCTTGCGGGCGACCGCCGACTTGAGGTTCAACAATTGCAATTGAACTTCCAGGAAGCGGGTAGTCGTGAACGACTCTTTGCGCTGCGCAAGAGCCTGACAGCGGAAAGTCTCGATTCCGCTCGTTGAATGACTGCTGCTGATTTTTACGCCAAGTCTACGACCGCTATCGAAAACAAAAATGGCTGTCTGTTGATGGTCGTAAACGGGTGATCGCCGCACCAACATGAACGTCGGCTGCTCGTCACATTGCCGACATACAGAGTACTCTCTGTGTAGATCCTGAATGTGCAAT
>CAIYNH010000843.1 GCA_903927495.1 uncultured beta proteobacterium | reverse complement strand
TTCCTTGTCGCTGTAGCCCAAGGCCAGCAACGCTTGCAAAATATCAATTTGAGCATCACTGGCCACCGTCGCCACCACACCAATGTCGGGGCCCAATCTTCCTTTGAGCTCAAGTAGCAAGCGCTCGGCGGTTTTTTTGCCAATGCCTGGCACCTTGATCAGGCGCCCGGCTTCTTGCAAAGTGATCGCCTGCGCCAGTTCGCTCACACTCATGCCCGATAGCACGGACAATGCCGTACGCGGCCCCACGCCAGCAATTTTGATCAGCTCACGAAACGCCTCACGCTCCTGATTTGTGGCGAAACCATACAAAATCTGGGCATCTTCACGCACCACAAAATGTGTCAACAGACAAACGCGCGCGCCCAGTTCGGGCAGGTTGTAAAAGGTGCTCATGGGCACCAACACCTCATAGCCCACGCCGTGGCAATCCAGGATCACCTGGGGCGGATTTTTGTCGTCTAAAGTGCCAGTTAATTTACCAATCATTTTTTGCCTATCATGGGTGACTTTTTCAAAGAATTATCAACGTGATCCTTCGACATCTATTTTCTCCGCCCAACAACACCCGTCTGAGTCACTTGTGCGGCCCCATGGACGAACACTTGCGCACCATCGAAGTAGCTTTGCAGGTCAAAATTGCACACCGCCACGAGCAATTCAAGATCGACGGGCTCAAGGCCAATGTCAAGCGCGGCATGGAAATGCTGCAAGCCTTGTACGAGATGGCCGCCCGCCCGATCGAGCCACGTACCGTGCAATTGATGCTTGCCGGTGACTGTGACATGAATGATGCCGATGGTCCGGGTTTAAAAACCAAACGCAGCGACCTCAAACCCCGCACGCTCAATCAGGCCACCTATCTGGACCATATCGCCAGCCATGACATCACCTTTGGCATTGGCCCAGCCGGTACCGGCAAAACCTACCTGGCAGTCGCCATGGCGGTCGATGCCTTGCAGCGCAGCACCGTGCAACGCATTGTGCTGACCCGCCCGGCGGTAGAGGCCGGTGAACGACTGGGCTATTTGCCGGGTGACCTGGCACAAAAAATAGACCCCTACCTGCGACCGCTGTACGACGCGCTCTATGACCTGATGGGATTTGAAGCAGTGCAAAAAGCCTTTGAGCGCCAGACCATCGAAATCGCACCGCTGGCCTTCATGCGCGGGCGCACCCTGAATACGGCATTTGTGATTCTGGACGAAGCTCAAAACACCACGCCTGAGCAAATGAAAATGTTTTTGACCCGCATCGGTTTTGGCACCAAGGCCGTGGTGACCGGCGACGTGAGCCAGATCGACCTGCCCACGACCCAGCTCAGCGGCCTGATTGATGCCGAGCGGGTATTGAAAAATATTGAAGGCATTGCCATTTGCCGACTGACCAGTGCAGATGTGGTACGCCATCCGCTGGTGGCGCGGATTGTGGACGCTTATGACGCGCCGGGGCGTACAGCGTCCAAGCGTGGCTGAATAATTGTGCAACTAGTCCACCACCGGTTGGAAGGTGGGCTTGCTTTAGGGACTGAGTGCCCAGATACGCGCCGCCTACCCTAGGCAACAAGGCAAAGGCTGCGCGGATTCTCCGCGCTTGATTACAAAACGCTGCATGGCAAGCTAAAGGAGTATCAGATTTCTGCCGTTCAGTTCATGCAGGATGACTACAAGAAACCGAACGAGCCAAACGATGACTAGGCATACTTCATGATTGCATGCAGCAAAGAGGTAAAAACATGATCGACAAAAAACGGACAGATGAATTTACCCAAGGCAAAGAGCGTCTCGATGAAATCGGGCGTCGTCTCGGTGAGGCTTTTGGGAAAACCAAGGCAGAACCAGTCGGAGGAGGCTTTTTCGCCGGCATGGGCAAGCTGATCGAACATTTGGGCAAGCTGGCACAGGAAGTCGAGCAGGCCGGCGGCAGTCTCAGCAAAACTGGCGAATTCAAAGTCGG
>CAIYNH010000842.1 GCA_903927495.1 uncultured beta proteobacterium | reverse complement strand
GCGTGATGCTGCCATTGGCCTTTTGCTCGCGCGCCTCCAGCAAATAGCTGGGACGCAGAAAGCTGCCTACGTGGTCATAGTGGGCGGGTAATTGGGTCATGATGTTCTCCAGTGTTTTTAGGGGCGCATCCGATGTTAAAGCATTTTTAAAATTTGCTATTGAATACAATAATTGAACTTATTTGCCATATTTGGCACTTTATTAGCCAATAAATTGTCGTATTGTGTACAATGAGTATCCATGATGCCTACTAAATCAACTTTCCCGCTCAATGCGTGGTACGCCGCCGCATATGACGTAGAACTGGTGCACAGCCTGTTACCACGCACGATATGCAAGCAAAAACTGGTGCTCTACCGCAAGCTGGACGGCGCGCCCGTAGCGCTGGAAGATGCATGCTGGCATCGGCTACTGCCCTTGTCCATGGGGCAACTCGAGGGCGACGAACTCCGCTGCGCCTATCACGGACTGGTCTTCAATGCACAGGGACGTTGCACCCGCATGCCAAGCCAGGAAACACTCAACCCTTCGGCCTGCGTGCGCAGTTATCCCGTGCTTGAACGCCACCGTTTTGTCTGGATTTGGCCCGGCGATCCGGCCCAAGCTGACCCTGCACTGGTGCCTGACCTGCACTGGAACGATGACCCCGCATGGGCCGGCGATGGCAAGATGATCAAAGTCAAGTGCGACTACCGCCTGGTCGTTGACAACCTCATGGACCTGACCCACGAAACCTTTGTACACGGCTCCAGCATTGGCCAATTGGCAGTCGCCGAGGCACCGTTTGTTGCAACCCATGGCGACCGCAGTGCCACCGTGACGCGCTGGATGGAAAACATTGAGGCACCCCCGTTTTGGGCCGGTCAACTCAAACATGCTCGCGCCTATCAGGGCCCGGTAGATCGCTGGCAAATCATTCGGTTTGAAGCACCATGCACCGTCACGATTGACGTGGGGGTGGCACCAACCGGCATTGGCGCAGTACCACCCGGTGCCAACGCCGGCGATCAGACATTGAGCAATCGCAGCCAGGGTGTTAACGGCTTTGTTCTCAATACCATCACCCCCGAGACTGATGGCAGCTGTTTGTACTTCTGGGCCTTTGCGCGAAACTATTGCCTTGGCGAGCAAGCGCTGACGCACAAACTGCGCGAAGGTGTGGCAAGTATCTTTCGCGAAGACGAGCTCATTCTGGAGGCCCAACAAATCGCCATCAACGAGCATCCTGAGCACACCTTCTACAACCTCAACATTGACGCCGGCTCAATGTGGTCACGCCGCTTGATTGACGCACTGGTGACGCGCGAGCAGGCACCGCAGCAGACGGCGGGCCAGGTGATTCCGATTCACGCAACTGTCTGAGACTCAAAAGATCATGAAAAATGCTACTTATTCAATAGCTTGTGATGCTAGTGGCACTAGTGATAACGCCATAAATTTCGCTAAATCTACGGCGGAAATGGCACCTGCCAGCGCCCAGGTTCAGGCATTGCTGCGCTTGCGGGAGTTAATTTTGTCAGGCGAATTGGCAGGAGGCGCGCGAATTGCGGAATTGTCGATCGTCGACAAGCTGGGTTTCTCACGCACCCCGATCCGGGCAGCACTGATGCGCTTGGAGCAAGAGGGCCTGCTGGACGCACTGCCCAATGGTGGCTACGCCGTCAAGACATTTTCAGAGCGTGATGTGTCTGAATCGATAGAGTTGCGCGGCACGCTTGAGGGTCTGTGCGCCCGACTAGCGGCAGAAAGAGGTGCAGCGCCTGTGCTGCTCAGCGAAGCACGTGACTGCTTGCGCAGCATCGACACGGTGCTCAGCCAGAGCGCACTTAACGATGAGGCGTTTTCACGCTACGTTACGCTGAATGCCCAATTTCACGCGCTATTAAGTGAAATGGCAGGTAGCGCGGTAATCTCCAAGGAGCTCGAACGTGTCTCGAGTTTGCCGTTTGCCTCGCCTTCCGGGTTTGTCCTGATGCAGGCCAACTCTGAAAAGGCCCGCGACCGGCTGATCGTGGCACAAGACCAGCACTGGCAAGTGCTGGATGCGATAGACCGGCGCGAAGGCTCACGCGCCGAAAGCTTGATGCGCGAGCACTCCCGCATTGCCCAACGCAACCTGCGCGACGTGGTACAGAGCCAGCGCATTGACCAGATGCCCGGCGTCCGGCTGATTCGCAAACGCAGCTAAGGGAGACTTCGATGCGAGCCACAAACCATTGGTCTGAAGCCATCGTGACTTCTTTCTGCGACATCACGCCGACGGTGCGCGAATTTACCCTTCAACTCAGCGCACCAGCGCTGTGGCATGGCCCTGGCAGTCATTTGCCTTTTCAATTGCTGCTAGATGGCAAGCACCAGACCCGCAGCTACTCCTTGATCAGTCAAGCCGATGCCTCGACTTACCGGGTCGCGGTCAAACGCCTGCCTGACGGGCGTGGCGGTTCCTTGGCCATGTGGCGCTTGCGTGTAGGTGAACGTGTGCGCATTGGTGAACCGCAAAATTTTTTCCCGCTGGATCTCACGGCACCGGCTTACCTTTTGGTCGCAGGCGGTATTGGTGTGACTGCGCTGCTGCGGATGGCGCAAGCGCTGGCCCAGCGGCCAGCCCCGGTGCGGATGCTGCTGAGTGCCCGCAGCGCCGAAGAACTGGCCTATGCAGCGCTACTGCGCCAAACCCTGGGTGAGGGTTTTCAAACCTTTGTTTCGTCAGAGCAGCAAAGGCTTGATTTCCCAATGGAAATCTCCGCTTTGCCGGTGGGAGGGCAATTGTTGGTGTGCGGACCGAACGCGATGCTGGAGGCGGCCAGATCGGCGTGGGCTAAAGCGCAGCGCCCACGTGCAGACTTGCGATTCGAGACTTTTGGCAGCAGTGGCCGCCTGGCTGCACATGCATTTCAAGTGACTATTCCACGCCAGCAGTTGCAGTTAACGGTAGCAGCCGATGTCAGTATTTTGGAAGCCCTTGAAATGGCCGGTGTGCAGGTTTTGCACAACTGCCGTCGTGGCGAATGTGGTCTGTGCGTCATGGATGTGCTGGCCAGCGAAGGTCAGATAGACCACCGCGACGTGTTCTTGAGCGACTCCGAAAAGCAGCAAAATAAACGCATCTGTGTTTGCGTGTCGCGCGCCAGCGGCACGATCACGCTGGATTCGGCCTACCGTGCCGATGCCGCCAAGGCGGCCTGAGCGACAGCTGAGCATTCAATCCGATGCAAACTCTGCGCTACTGGTCTGTCCGCCACGCCCGAGGCTTGCGCCGGGTCTATGACTTCTTTTCATGGCTGGCACCCATGCTCGCTCCGGTCGTGCGCAGCCTGGGCCCTGTTGCTGCCGAAAAGCTTCTGCATCCGCTGGAGCAAAGTGCCAAGCAGTTGCTGTTTGATTGCCGCATGTGCGGTCAGTGCGTGCTGTCGGCCACGGGCATGGCCTGCCCCATGAACTGCGCCAAGGAAATGCGCAACGGACCCTGTGGTGGCGTTCGTGCCAACGGCCATTGCGAAGTTAAAGCAGAAATTCGCTGTGCCTGGGTTGAGGCGACCGAGGGCACCAAACGTGTTGCGAGCGACCACTTGGCCCATCCAACCCCGCTGCTGCCGGCCATTGACCAACGTAAACGTGGCAGCTCCAGTTGGATTCAGGTCATTGCGGGCCGACCCGACCCCAGCTTCCAGCCACCCGTGGGCGAGCGAATAACGCCACAGTCGCAACAGAGCACACTGGAGCAAGCATGCCGCTCGGGCCGGTTTGTGGTGACCGTGGAAGTAGCACCCCCTGACTCGGCTGACCCAGAGATTTTGCTGGCCCGTGCACGGCCCTTCAAGGGCTTGGTCGATGCCATCAACATCACTGACGGCGCTGGCGGCAACTGCCATATGTCGAGCGTGGCTGCCTCGGCGATTCTGTCTGCCCATGGCTTTGCACCGGTTTACCAAATTGCCTGCAGGGATCGCAACCGCATTGCCATCCAGGGCGACATTCTGGGCGCTGCCGCCTTGGGGGTGCAAAACATCCTGTGTCTGACTGGCGACGATGTCAGCCAGGGCGACCACCCCCAAGCCAAACCTGTGTTTGATCTTGATGCGGTGTCGCTGCTGCACATTGCCAGAGGCATGTGTGATCGGGGCGAATACGCCTCGGGGCGTAAGCTGTTGACGGCTCCCGACCTGTTCATTGGCGCAAGCGCCAATCCATTTGTGCCCCCATTTGGCGACCGCATTGCCAACCTTGAAAAGAAGATCGTCGCCGGTGCGCGCTTCATTCAAACCCAATTCTGTTTTGACCTCGCACTGCTGGAGGAATTTATGAAACTGGTGCGGCAACGTGAATTGCACCAGCGCGCACACATCATCGTTGGCGTAGGCACGCTGAGCAGCGCCAAGGCACTGAAATGGATGGCCGACCATGTACCCGGTGTTCACATCCCCCCAGCGCTACTCGCACGCATCGCTGCCGCGACTGATCAAAAAGCCCAGGCCAAGCAGATTTGCATTGAAACCATCCGGGCACTGGCCAATATCGAGGGCATTGCCGGCGTTCACGTGATGGGCCACAAGAACGAGGATGTGCTGGCCGAAATCATTGCCGAAAGCGATCTGCGTCGGCATGCCCGTTTGCGTTGCAGCTAATTTTTAACCCAAGGAGACCCCCGAACATGGACAACATGAATGCACAAGAACAGCAACTGGTGGAGTGGCTGTCGGATATGAACGAGGACGACGCACTGGCTCTGTCCAACAAAATGCTGTTGGAAGAAGGTGCCAATCCAATGCGTGTACTGGAGCTGTGCCGCGCTGCCATGGACATTGTGGGCAAGCGCTTTGAGGAAGGCGAATACTTTCTGCCCGAACTGGTGCTGGCGGGTGAGATGCTCGACACCATTGGCAAGGTGGCCAAACCGCTGATCAAGCAAGGCCCTGGCGAGGAGACCAAGAAGCTCGGCAAGGTGCTGATCGGCACGGTGCATGGCGACCTGCATTACATCGGCAAAAACATCGTTAGTTTTATGCTCGACATCAATGGTTTTGAGGTCAAGGACATCGGCATCGACGTGCCTGTCAAGACCTTCATCCAGGAGATCAATGCCTACCAGCCCGACGTCGTTGGCCTGTCGGGTTTTCTGACGCTGGCGTTCGAGTCGATGAAAGAGACCATCGCTGCCTTCGAGTCCGAAGGCATGCGCAGCAAGTTCAAAATTATGATTGGCGGCGGCCAGATCGATGAAACGGTGCGCAAATACACCGGCGCAGATGCCTTTGGCGTGAACGCGGTCGAGGCCGTGCACTTGTGCAAAAAATGGCTGGGAGCGACCGCATGAGCCACTCCAACGACACCCCGGCAGCAGATGCCAGCCGTGCCCCAATCGAACAGAGCCCGCAAGCCAAGTTCGCCTACGATGCCCGCTGGCAGCGCATCTTGGACTGCGTCGAACTGCGCCAACCCGATCGCATGCCCGTGGCGCTGTACGCGACCTTCTGGCTCGCCAAATACGGCAACATCAGCTGCAAGGAGCTGATGTACGACTACGAAAAAACCAAAGCCATTGCCGAGCGTGCGGTGCTGGAATTTGAGCCCGATGCCTGCAGCCCGCTGGTTGCTGGCATTGCCTCGGGGCGCTCACTGGAAGCCATCGGCTTCAAACAATTGCAGTGGCCAGGCCATGGTGTGGGTGATCACCAGCCCTTCCAGTACCTGGACCGCGAGTACATGTTTGCCGATGAATACGACGACTTTATTTTTGATCCGACTGGCTTTTACCTGCAAAAGTACCTGCCGCGCGTGGCCAGCGCCTTTGAGGGTCTGGATCAATTGCCCATATTTCCGGGCTTGCACTATTTCCGCCTCATCAACGGCATCCGGCCGTTTGCCAAACCGGGCGTGCGCGATGCCTTTGAAAAGCTGGCTCGTGCGGCCGACGAGGTCGATCAACTATTTGCCCATCACGCCGAGTTTGTACAGCGCGTTGGTGCCCAGGGCTTTCCGCTGATCAATGGTGTCAATGCGGTTTCACCTTATGACTTTATTGCTGACTACTTTCGCGGTGCCACCGGCATGAT
>CAIYNH010000841.1 GCA_903927495.1 uncultured beta proteobacterium | reverse complement strand
TGCCACCTACTTTGCACCGGCTGACTTCAACGAGACGGTCAACACGCTGGGCCAGCCGATTTATGCCAAGCAGGCACCGCGCCATTTTGAGCGTGGCACTGACCTGCACACCCAGAGCAACCCTCTGCCGCTGTGCCAGCGTCCAGCCTTGCTGGTGCGCCTGACCGCGTCATGAACACTCTGGTCGAAAAAATCTACCGCGCTGCAGCCAACGTCGGGTTTCTCAAGATCTGCGTCTGGCAACCCAGCGATGGCGGTGCAGCGCAGACGCATTCGGTCGGGTTTTCTGCACCTGACCAGGACGTGCTCTCGGGCCTGGGTGTCAGCACCGAGTACGAGATGACCTACCCGAACAGCTGCTTTGTTGGGCTCAAAACCCGCGAGGTGGTGCAAATCGAGGGTGTCGCGTATCAGGTGCGTGAAGTCACGGCCGTGGGCGACGGGTCCGAGGTGCGCGCCAAGCTGATGCGGGTGTAAATCCCATGGCAGCGAACTCCATTCGTGAACGGATTTTGCAGACGCTGGTGGCGCGGATGACCCCGGTCGCCACGGATCAGGCAGCCACTGTGTGGCGCACGCCCAGCGTGTCGATCACGCGCGACCAGTGCCCAGCGCTGGTGGTGCTTCCTGAGAGTGAGTCACTGGCGGAGCGCGCCAACGACCGGGTCACCCGCGAGTTGACGGTGCGCATCACCGCTCTGGCGCGTGCCGTGCCGCCAGTAATTCCAGAAACCGTGGCCGATGCCTTGCTCTGTGCGGCGCATGCCGCACTGATGCTTGACATCAACCTGGGCGGCCTGGCGCTGGGGGTGCGGGAAGTCGAGTCCGAGTGGGAAGTGGATGACGCTGATGGTGTTGCTTGCAGCGCTTCAGCTCGCTACCAGATCACCTACCGCACCTTGATTGCAGACATCTCCATCCAAGCCTGAATCATTTTTTATCTTCTGTCTACCTATCCCAACTTTAAGGATCCCAAACCATGAGTACCTATGCATCATTCCAGGGCCGTGTTTACCTCGGCAAGCGTGACGTTGAAGGCAACCCCATCGAGGTGCGCTCACCCGGCAATGTGGCCGAGTTGAAACTCTCGCTCAAAACCGACGTGCTGGAGCATTACGAGAGCCAGACAGGTCAGCGCACGCTCGATCACCGCATGGTCAAGCAAAAATCGGCCACGGTGAATCTGACCATCGAAGAGTTCACCAAAGAGAATCTGGCCCTCGCGCTGTACGGCAACTATGTGGTCGGCACACCCGGCACCGTGGCCAACGAGCCTTTGGCAGGCAGCACACCTCTGGTCGGTGAACGCTATTTCCTGGCCCACCCCAAGGTGGCCAGCCTGGTGATTCAGGACAGCAGCGCCACACCGGCCACGTTGGTCGAAGGTGTGCACTACACGGCAGACATTGACTTTGGTGCGATCCAGTTGCTGCGACTCCATGATGGCGGCACACCTGCCGTACCCTATGCCGCGCCCCTGAAAGCCAGCTACGCCTTTGGTGTCACGACAGATATCGGCATCTTTACGCAGGCGTTGCCCGAGCGCTTCCTTCGTTTAGAGGGCATCAACACCGCCGATGGCAACGCCAGGGTTCTGGTGGAGTTGTACCGGGTGGCGTTTGATCCCTTGAAGGAAATCTCGTTCATCTCCAACGAGTACAACAAGTTCGAAATGGAGGGCTCGCTCTTGGCCGATTCCAGCAAACCGTTCGATGCAACACTGGGCCAGTTCGGTCGCATTCAACTCATCGGCTAAAAGTCAGGAGAACCCTCATGACCGATCTCGAAAAACTTATTCCCCAAGACACCTTGGTTCATGTTGCTGGTGAATTGCTGGCGATCTCACCCCTCAAAGTGGGCCAGTTGCCTGCTTTCCTGCGGGTGATTTCACCCGTGATGGCGCAGTTGAGCCAGCCGCAAATCAACTGGCTGGCGCTCTTTGGCGAACGTGGTGACGATTTGTTGTCTGCGATTGCCATTGCCGTCAGAAAACCGCGTGAGTGGGTGGACGACTTGGCCGCAGACGACGCATTGCTGCTGGCAGCCAAGGTGATGGAGGTCAACGCTGATTTTTTTACCCGAACGGTGATTCCCAAACTCGACGGTCTGTTCAGTCTGGGCCAGGGCATTCGGGCGGCCAATACTGGTTCGACCTCACCCAGCGCCTGATCGAGCACGGCCACCGGCTGCCAGACATCCTGGACTACACGCTGGCGCAGTTGAAAGGGTTTGCAGCAGCAAGCGTGCGGTTGGACAGCGCGCGTGATGCCCAACTCCTGTCCCTGATCGCCATTGGCAGCCGGGGCGACGCCAAAAACCTCGATCAAACGCTGGAACGTTTGACCACTGCATCAACCCCTTCATGAAAATCTCTATCCGAATCGACAGCGCTGCGGCGCAAGCCCAGCTACGCCGCTGGGGTGGGGAGTTTCGCGACAAGGTCAAAAAGGCGGTGGCCAAGGCCATGGCGAAGGAGGCTGTGGAGATCAAGCAAGACGTGCGCGAGCAGGTGGCATCCCAACTCACTGTGGTGAAGAAGACCTTCCTCAAGGGGTTCTCCGCCTACGTGATCGACAAAGACCCCAGTCGCCTGCCAGCGCTGTACGTGGGCTCGCGCATCCCCTGGGTTGGCATGCACGAAAAAGGCGGGACCATTTCGGCCAAGATGCTGATCCCCTTGCATGGCCGGGTGGGCCGCAAGCGCTTCAAGGCACAGATTGCCGAACTCATGCGGGGCGGCAACGCCTACTTCATCAAAAACGCCAAGGGCAACGTGGTGCTGATGGCCGAGAACATCAAAGAGCACGACCGCCCCTTGGCTGGATTCAAACGTCGGTACCGCAAAGCCGAAGGCATCAAACGCTTGAAACGCGGTGCTGATATTCCGATTGCCGTACTCGTTCCCCGCGTCATGCTCAAAAAGCGCCTCGATATCGAGCGACTGGTGGTGCGGCGCATCCCACGGCTGGCAGCAAGCATCGAACAACAAATCCGCACGGTCGGCTAACTCTCAAATATCGCCTCAAATATTGAACTGACCCATGGCCAACAACCGTATTGCCGTTTTAGTCGCCCTTGAAGGTGCTGATGATGGGCTTAAACGCGCCCTGAATTCGGCCCAGCAAAGCCTGGATGCGTTGGCGTCAACGGCCAAGACCGCAGGTGACAAGGCTGCACGCGGTATGGCCGAGGTCAAAGCAGGCATGTCGGCGTTTGGCGACCAGGTGGCGACCGCCAAGACACAGTTGTTGGCATTCCTGTCGATCAACTGGGCGGCAGGCAAAGTGCAGGAGATCGTCCAGGTGGCCGATGCCTGGAACATGATGGGTGCACGCCTGAAGCTGGCAACCGCCGGTCAGAATGAGTTTGTCACCGCGCAAAAAGCGCTGTTTGACATCGCTCAGCGTATTGGTGTGCCAATTCAGGAAGTCTCGACCCTGTACGGCAAGTTGCAGCAAGCGGTGCGCATGCTCGGTGGTGAGCAGAAGGATGCGTTGACCATCACCGAGAGCATCTCGCAGGCCTTGCGCCTGTCCGGTGCGTCGGCCACGGAAGCCCAATCGTCCCTGTTGCAGTTCGGACAGGCCTTGGCATCAGGCGTGCTGCGTGGCGAAGAATTCAACTCCGTGGTGGAGAACAGTCCGCGTCTGGCCCAAGCCCTGGCCGATGGCTTGAACGTGCCCATTGGTCGCCTGCGCAAGTTGGCTGAAGAGGGTCGACTCACCGCTGACGTGGTGGTCAACGCCTTGATGAGCCAAAAGGACAAGCTCGCCGCCGAATACTCACAATTACCAGCGACGGTGAGTCAGGCTTTCCAGCGCCTGCAAAACGCCTTCGGGCAGTGGGTAGCGCAGGTGGATGCGGCCACAGGCATCACCAAGAAACTCGCCGATGGCCTGACCTGGCTGGCCACCAATCTCGACACCGTGATGCAGTGGCTCAAAAAAATAGCCGAAGTGGGGCTCGCGGTGCTCATTTACCGGCTGCTGCCAGCCTTGGTCACGGCTTGGCAGACCGCAGGGGCAGCTGCCATCACGGCTGCCACTGCCACTTCTGCCGCTTGGGCGACCGCAAATTTGTCGGTCACAGCAGCCATTGCCAGTGTTGGCCTGCTCAAAACTGCCTTCGCTGTGCTG
>CAIYNH010000840.1 GCA_903927495.1 uncultured beta proteobacterium | reverse complement strand
CCCAAGCATGACTGCGCGCCGTCGCAATACAGCAAATCACCCTATTGAAATTGTGGGTGGTCAATTGCGTGCCATGATGCCCTGGATTGCAAAGAACAAACTGGTTGATCAAACACGCAACTGATGCTTGCTTTTTTTAGTTCAAAGGCCACCTTGGTGGCCTTTGTTATTATGGCGTTTCCCTGAGGCGTTTTGAATGAAAGAAGTGAACACATTGAATACGGATCACGCAGATGAAGTGATGATTAAAAAGCGCCGTAAAGGCATTTACATCCTACCTAATTTGTTCACCCTGGCTGCTCTTTTTGGTGGGTTTTACTCCATCGTGATGGCCATCAATGGACGCTTTGATCTGGCGGCAGCAGGTGTCTTTTGTGCCATGGTGCTTGACAGTCTGGATGGTCGTGTTGCACGCATGACCAACACCCAAAGCGCATTTGGTGAACAGATGGACTCTCTTTCCGACATGGTCTCATTTGGCGCGGCCCCGGCGTTGATAGCTTACGTATGGGCACTTAAAGACCTGGGGCGTTGGGGTTGGATCGCCGCCTTTGTGTATTGCGCTTGTGCCGCTTTGAGGTTGGCTCGATTCAACGTGAATACTGCCGTCGTGGATAAACGGTACTTTCAGGGATTACCGTCACCCGCAGCTGCTGCGCTTGTCGCTGGCTTCATCTGGGTCGTAACAGATTTTGGATCTGTTGGTGGCCAATGGACTTGGGCCATGTTTGTTGTGGCGCTGTACGCTGGGTTGACGATGGTGACCAATGTGCCTTTTTACAGCTTCAAAGATATTCAAATGAAACGAAGTGTTCCATTTGTAGTGATTGTGTTGATTGCTATCGGTATTGCGGTAATCAATATTCATCCACCGATTGTTATGTTTAGCCTGTTTGTGATGTACGGCGTAAGCGGTTATGTGATCTATTTCTGGCGCAAAACGAAAGGAATTCCGACTAGCGTTATCAGTACCTCGACCGATGAGCCGGAAGAGCGTGGCTTACACAAGTAGACAGTTCAGTGTTGCTTAATTGAATACTCCCTGACAGGACGAAGAATTTTTTCTTTGGAGTTTCATTTCAGGGTACAAGTTAATGCTATTTCATGACTAGACCCCCATCTACATAAAGAACCTGACCTGTCATGAAACGGCTCCAGTCGGAGGCCAAAAACAGCACTGGACCAGCGATGTCATGCGGTGTTGCAATTCTTCTTAGCGGCGTTTGTTCGGTGATTAGATCTTTGACATCCTCTCGGGTTGAACGGCTGGCATCGGTGGGATACACAAGACCTGGAGCGACGCAGTTGACGCGAATGCCCAACGGGCCGAATTCAGCGGCGAGATTGCGACTGAAGCCTACCAAGGCTGCTTTGGCCGTGGTGTAGTCGTGGTACGGGACCGTGGGCCGGGCGACCAGGTCGCTGACCAAGTTGATGATGCAGCCACGAGCCACTGATTTGAAATAGGGCAAGACTTCCCGACAGACGTTGTAAGTGGCGTGTACTGCCCCCTCGAACTGAACTTGGTAAGCACTCCACTCCAGCTCCCAAAATCGTTGACGCTGTTCCGGATCGAATACATAGGCGTGAAAGGCATTGTTGACAACAGCATCCAAGCGGCCAAGTTCATTCAGAATTTGGGCCACCATGGCTTGCACTTCAGACTGCACCGTCACATCGGCACGAATCATTAGCGCGTCACCGCCCTTTGCCTGGCAGTCGTCCACTATGGTCTGCGCCGCCTGCTGGTCGCGCAGGTAATTCACTACCACGGTGGCACCTTCTGCAGCAAAAGCAGTCGCAATAGCAGCCCCGATTCCACGACTAGCGCCTGTGACCAAAATGACTTGACCCTTGAATTCCATCGTCTTGCTCGCGCTACTTAAGGAGTTCTTGGTCGACCACATCGGTGATGCGAATATCACGCTGCACCATGCCCAGTGACTTGAAGGTTTGTGCGGATTTTTTGTACATTTCCAAATCGATCACCCCGAGTCCATGTTTTTGTGTGATGGCTGAAACGCTGGACAGGTTGCGCAGCTTGATGATTTCCAGATTTAGAACTGGATTCTGGCCATCAATAGCACGTTTGGTGGCCAAGTTCGCGGCTTCCTGTGGAGAACT
>CAIYNH010000839.1 GCA_903927495.1 uncultured beta proteobacterium | reverse complement strand
TCAGCATTTTTTCAAGCAACCGAACATTTGCTTCCTGGTCATCGGCCAGCAAGATTTTGCTGTCAAGAATGTCTTCAAAAAAAATCATGCCACTGCCTCATTGGGTAACTCGAGATTGATTTCACGCAGAAAAATGGCCTCAAGGTATCCGTTAGTATCCGATTCCCTGAAAAGCCTCATTTGCCCACCGAAGGCACTGACAATCTGATTCGCAACCACCGGGGCCAGGCCCAGGGGCTCCGCATACGAGCCAGACCTCGAATCAGATCCGAGTCTGAAAAAATCATCCACTTGGGTGCTTGAGATCGATAGCTTATCTAAGGCCAGGCGCAAATGGAGATGCTTCGCATCGACCTTCATGTTTAGGTGGACTGCCGACTTGTTGTTGGAAAAAATAATTGCCAGAAGTATCATCGTTTTCAGTGCCCTACTGAGCAGCGGTTCGTGCCCTTTGATGATGATTACGTCGGGAAGGTCTGGTTTTTCCAGGGTGATCAGCAACTTGGGAAGCTCGTTTTGCAGTTGAACCAGCAGATCAGGTAAGCGACTGATCACCCCAAGTTTTTTGGCAAACACATCCATGTCTGAAATCAGGCTCACATCATCGAACAGGTTAAGCATTCGGTTCGAACTTTGAGTGAACAGGTCGGCGTAGTGGGTTAGTGTGTCGGAGCCGGGGCACAGATCAAGCAGCAAGTGACCCAGCCCCATAACACCGTTGGCAGGGGTGCGCATCTCATGCGAGATCATGCTTAAGAACTCGCCCTTGAGTTGGCTTAACTCTTGTACTCGCTGGTAGGCGTTGACCAGATCCTGGGTACGCTGAGCCACCTGCAACTCAAGCCTGTCATTGTGTTCGCTGAGTTGGCGTTGCAACTGACGCAACTTCAAATGCGTCTGAACCCGGGCATAGACTTCATCAAGTTGAAATGGCTTTGACACATAGTCGACACCACCTATGCGGAAGCCCTTGACCTTGTCATTTGTCTCATGCAAAGCGCTGATGAAAATGACCGGTATATCTCGCAATGCCAGATCGGCCTTGAGTTGTTCGCAGACCTCAAAACCGTTCATGTGCGGCATCATGATGTCCAACAAAATCAGGTCCGGAGGGTCGCTGCGGGCGGCTTCTAGTGCCAAGGCACCACTAGTGACAGCCTGCGTACTGTAGCCACGCTGGGTGAACATCTTGACGAGTAGTTGAACGTTGGCAGGCGTGTCGTCTACCACCAGAATACGGTCTGATTTGGGTTGCTGGGTACTGATCATGATTTGTTTCTCTCTGATTGCTCAAGTGCTATATGCAAGGCTGCCATGAATTCCTCGACTCTGATAGGTTTGGTGAGGTAGCGCAAGAACCCAGCATCCTGGCCCTTCTTGATATCGCTCGGCATGGCATTGGCGCTGATGGCCAGGGCTGGAATATGTGCTGTCAAAGGGGAATCGCGCAACAGCTTAAGCGTCTCAAAACCATTGATGCCAGGCAGATTGATGTCCAGCAAAATCACATCTGGCAGTTCTGACTGAGCCAACTTGACACCACTTTTGCCGTTAGGTGCCGTCAGCAGCCGAATATCTGATTCACGCTCTATGATTTTTTCGACCAACTTCATATTGGCCGCGTTGTCCTCCACATAAAGCAGCGTGCGAACCTGCTTTCGACCAGGTGCCGAGGGCATGAGCTGGGTCACAAAGCTGGTCTCAAGTGGCACAGCGGGTGCAGCCACAGACAGCATTTCAAACCAGAACACACTACCCACCCCGGCACTGCTTTCAACGCCGATGCTTCCACCCATCAATTCAATAAGTTGCTTGGCCACAACCAGACCAATGCCAGTGCCCTCGACGCCGCTGGCCTCTTGCCCGAGTCGGTTAAAGGCTTGAAATAGTTGCGAAAGTTGTTCTGGATTCAAACCAATTCCGGTATCCTGGATGCTGATGCGGATACGTTCTGGTGAACGCAGGGTGCAGCTCACTTCGACACTGCCGTGCAGCACGTTGTATTTGATCGCGTTGGTCAGTAGGTTGATGAATACCTGCTTGAGTCGGGTGTGGTCGGCCAGAACAAAAAAAGGCTTAGTTTTCGCAGTGTGGAATATCAATCGAATACCGCGCTGCTGCGCCTGGGGCTCAAACATGCTTTGGCATTCGTTCATGAGGTCGGCCAAGGACACGGCCTCTTTGAGCAGAGGTATCTGCCTGGATTCGACTTTTGTGAGATCCAGAATCTCATTAATCAGCTTGAGCAAATGCCACCCAGCACGAAGAATCTGGTCGATGCTTTCTTGCTGACTGGGCGACGGTGACTCGGACTCCATCAATTGTGCGAAGCCGAGGATGGCGTTCAGTGGGCTACGCAATTCATGACTCATACTGGAGAGAAAATCAGATTTCGCCAGGTTGGCCTTTTCTGCCAACAACCGAGCGCCTTCTAGTTCGACGGTTTTTTCCTCCAGCACCCGATCCAGGCGCTTACGTTCGGTTACATCACGCGCTGCGGCGAAAACACCCTGCAGGTTGCGGTCGCGGTCATAAAAGGTGGTGGCGTTGTAGGACACCACCGTCTCCAGGCCGTCCCGGGTGCGTGCGGTCAGTTCGTAATCGGTAACTTTTTTCTCGTTCAGCGCAAGGCTGATGGCCGCTTCGGCACGCTGTGGATCGGTGAAATATTTTTTGAACGGAGCACCAATCAGCTCGTCGCGTGTGCAGTCGGTAAGCGACTCCATTTGCCGGTTGACATCGGTGATGATGCCTGCTGGGTCGGTGGTCATGATCGCATCAATATTGGCTTCAATCAGGCTTCGGGTGTAAAACTGCTGATCACGCAGACGCTGATCCAGCTTTTTTCGCTCTGCTTCAATTTGCTTACGTGCGGTGTTGTCGGTGCCTATCAGCAGATAGCCGATGATCGTGTCTTCGTCGTCGCGCAAAGCCGTAACCGAAACCACGGCCGGAAAACGACTGCCATCTTTGCGGATGTAGGTCAGCTCGTAAATATCCTCAATGCCGCGTGAAGCCTTGAACACCAGAGCTTCAAAGCCCGGGGTGATCTCGGT
>CAIYNH010000838.1 GCA_903927495.1 uncultured beta proteobacterium | reverse complement strand
TGGCAATGGCCGGTGGGCATCAAAGCGATTCTTGCCTCGTATTGCAGGACACAAGCAGGGTGTTGATTCGCTGAAACGTTGTGCCAAAGCCTGTGAAGCCCGAGGTGTCAAGGTGCTAACCGTGTTTGCTTTTTCTTCAGAAAACTGGCAGCGACCTGCTGAAGAAGTTTCCGGTCTGATGGATTTGTTTGCTTTGGCGCTTGGTCGCGAGGTTCAACAACTTCACGCTGATGGCGTGCAACTTCGGTTTATCGGTGAGCGACTCGGTTTGTCTACCCGCGTCATTCAAAGCATCGACCAGGCTGAGTCGGTCACCGCTGCCAACACGCGCTTGGTACTGAACATCTGCTTTAACTATGGCGGTCGTTGGGACATCGTGCAGGCCGCCGCAAGAGTGGCAGCGCAGGGTTTGGCGCTCACTGAGCAGCATTTGAATGAGGCCATGTCCCTGTCGCATGTGCCTGACCCAGATCTGGTTATTCGCACCGGTGGAGAACAGCGAATCAGCAATTTTTTGCTGTGGCAGTCTGCCTATTCGGAGTTTTTCTTCACCGACAAACTTTGGCCTGATTTTGATGCGACCGAGCTGGATGAGGCGATCCAGTCGTTCGCAAGGCGTGAGCGGCGTTTTGGCAAAACCTCGGATCAAATCAGCCCTGCCGCTTCGCTGGCGTCAGCGTCCTAAGGCCAACGTATGCTCAAGCAGCGTGTGATCACGGCAGTTTTGCTCTTGTTGGTCCTGTTGCCGGCACTATTCATGACAGATCCAACTCCTTTTTGCCTGTTGGCAATGCTGTTCATTGCGGCCGCTGTCTGGGAGTGGGGGCGACTCAATGGCTTGACTTGGTCGGCTTCTGTCGTACTCGGCGGTTTGGGTGCAGTCGTCTGTGGCGGGTTTTGGTGGCGTGGCTTACTAACCATGCCACTGCCTCAATTGTGGCTTTGGGTAGGTGCTGCCTGGGTTTTACTAGGTTCGTGGGTTTTACGCTCAGGCGTAGCTGCATGGGGTTCTCTCCCTGCATTTTTGCGTTTGTCAGCCGGGTTTGTCGCGCTCTGTTTGACCTGGTTGGCAGTAGCACAAGCCAAGGTTATCGGCATTAATTTTTTACTATCTTCACTGGTCTTGGTGTGGGTTGCTGACATCGGTGCATATTTTGCCGGCCGAGCTTTCGGTGGCCGTTTTACGCGCCGCAAATTGGCACCATCCATTAGTCCGGGGAAAAGCTGGGAAGGTGTTTGGGGTGGCATGGTGGGCGTGATGTTGTTGGCCTTTGGCTGGTGCCAAATCGATGCCTTAATGGATGCCAAAGTGCCCAGTTTGTTCACCCATGTTGGCATTCGGGGAACATTGTTATTGCTGGCAATGTGTGTCTTGATGGCTTCTATGAGTGTAGTCGGCGACTTGATTGAATCCTTGATTAAACGCAACGCTGGTGTCAAAGACAGCAGCGCATTACTGCCGGGCCACGGAGGCGTGCTGGACCGGGTCGATGCCCTGCTGCCCACTTTACCTTTGGCGATGATGCTGTAT
>CAIYNH010000837.1 GCA_903927495.1 uncultured beta proteobacterium | reverse complement strand
CCACCGCAGTTGATCTCGCAGCATGAGGTGGACAAATGCACCCGGTTGGGCATTTCTTCTTTGATGAACTCGGCGTGCAGATCATCCATCAGTGCCTTGACCGCGCCGGAGGCATCGGTGCCGGGAATATCGCAGTGCAACCAACCTTGGGTGTGAGCAATGGCCGACACTGAATTGCCAGTTCCACCGACAGGGAAACCATTGCTGGTCAAGGCTTCAATCAGTGGCCCGACACGACTTTGATCTGCCACCATGTATTCGATATTGGAGCGAATCGTGAAGCGCACATGCCCATCCGCATAGGTGTCACCAATGTCACACAGTTTGCGAATGGTGTACAGGTCCATCTGGCGCTGGGTGCCAGCACGTACCGTCCAGATTTCGTCACCGCTGTGCGCTACATGGTGCAGCACGCCAGGGCGTGGCCGGTCGTGGTATTTCCAGTTACCATAATTTTTGTGCATCAGCGGATGCAGATACTGCTTGTTATCTGGAACGCCGCTTTCAATGGGGGTGCGCATGGTTGCCATGGTTGTCTTCCTTATGTTCAGATAGCCGCTTTGCGGGCATTGATCTTGGCCACTTCGTCGTCCCAGCCGTCGGTGCGGACATACGGATTGGTGCGCGGGGTGGACACCATGTTGGGGTCAACTTCCAGGTCGATGCCTTCAAGGAAATTGATCAAACCAATGCGCTCAATCATCTCGCCAGTGCGCTCGTGCTCCAGAGCGTTTTCTGCAAAGAAATCAATTGATTTTTTCGCCAAATCAATCAGCGCTTCATAGTCTTCTTCGGTATTCATCGGCATGAAAGGTGTGACCACGGTGCCCATCAGGTCACCAATTTTGAGGGTACGTTTGCCGCCCATCAAAACCGTCACGCCCTTGTCAGTGCCAGTTGCCAGGGCACCGGTCATGACGTTGATGCAGTGCATGCAACGCACACAGTTGGAATTGTCAATTTCAAGCGACTGGGTGTCGTTGATGGCGACGCTACAAATCTTGGCACCAGTCGACACATTCTTGCTCTCCTTGAGCATGATGGCCTTGGTCGGGCAGCGGCTGACCACGTCGTTGACTAACTCGGTCATGCCGTGTTTTGCAAACCATTTGCGTGCCAGAACTTCGTCGGTGCGCATGTTGTCGCGCCAGGTGCCAATTACCGCCATATCGGCACGCTGAATCGAGTTCATGCAGTCGTTAGGACAACCCGAAAACTTGAATTTGAACTTGTAGGGCAGGGCTGGACGGTGCATGTCGTCCAAAAACGTGTTGACCACAGCACGATGCGCCTTGGCTTCATCAAAACAAGATTGCTCGCAACGCGCTGCACCCACGCAAGACATGCTGGTGCGCACCGCAGGGCCAGCACCACCCAGGTCAAACCCAAGTTCATTCAATTCGTCAAAAGCACCTTGAACGTTGGCTGTACTGGCACCTTGGAACATGATGTCGCCCGACTGGCCATGAAACGCAATCAGTCCAGATCCGTGTTTTTCCCAGATGTCGCACATTTTGCGCAATACATTGGTGTCGTAATGCATACCAGCGGGTGGTTGTATCCGCAGGGTGTGAAACTCTTTGGAGGCGGGAAACATGTCGGCCACTTCGGAGAAGCGGGGAATCACACCACCGCCGTAGCCAAACACGCCGACTGTGCCGCCTTTCCAGTAGCCCTTGCGGGTTTTATAGGAGTGCTCCAGCTGACCCATCAGATCAGTCATGTAGTCGCTGTCTTTTGCCAGACGCTTCAGTCCGGTAACAAAGCTGGGCCACGGACCGCTCTCAAGCTGGTCAAGCATGGGTGTGTCATGCGGTTTCTTGCTCATGGTATGTCTCCTGTCATGGGTCGGTGCGTCAAATGGTCAAACCGGTCTTGTTGTTTGGTGGCATCCTCGCTTGGATGCGACTTAATCAACGTTGATCCGAATGTTACGGTTTGACCAGCACAGCGCGCTATCCCCCTCGTTGAGTATGGGGTGCTACCCATTCGGGCTATACCCAACCATCCTTCCCGGTAATAGACGATGCATGCCCATATTGCGCCAAATAGACCCATGCAGAAATTGGCTGAATTGAGACTTGATTTCAACCGGCACAATGGCAAATTAACTTTGAAATTCAGATAGAGCAGATGAACACCATTACACCGCTTGAGAAGCTGACAATTCCGCTGGGAGGTCAGGTGATCGAACTTCAGCAACTCGACTATGAGGCCGGCGGCATGAGTTTGTTGCGCACGCGCATTCGCGAAAAGAGTCGGTTCACCGTGTTTGAGATCGATCCTGATTCGGCTCGGCAATGGGGCAGTGCCTTGTTACGCTGGGCAGACTCGCAAGCCAATGATGTGAGTGCGCAAACCACTAATCCTCAGGTGCCTGAATGACCGGTCTCCTGAAGTTCACTGATGCGGCGGTTGACGTGGTGTTTCCTCTCGCAGGCCAGTCCTTGCCACGCGATCATGCTCAAGCGTTGCAGCGATCCCTGTGTGCCCAATTGCCCTGGCTCAATGCAGGGGCTTCAGACGCGCTGACTGGCATTCACCCCATCAAACTCGTACCAGGCGATGACAGTCCAGCGCTGCTTTCAAGGCGCAGTAGCCTGATGCTTCGCGTCAGTGAGCAGCGTGCTGGTGACCTGCTGGCGTTGTCTGGACTTGAACTCCAGGTGGCGGGATATGCGCTAATTCTTGGTCCCGCGCACTTGCGTAGGTTGCAGGCACACGCCACGTTGTATGCATACAAGGTAGCTGCCAGCAGCACTGATGAAGTAGCGTTTATGGCCATGATGTCGAACGAACTGGCCCGGTTGGCCATTGGCGGCGAGAGGGTTTGTGGCAAACACAACCCGATGAGCACCGATGACGGTGAAATAAGCACTTTCAGCCTGATGCT
>CAIYNH010000836.1 GCA_903927495.1 uncultured beta proteobacterium | reverse complement strand
GGGTCCATGGTGTTGAACAGTTCGGCCAGCGAGCCTATGCGCAACTCAATCTGGTGAATGACATTGCTACGTATTTTCATGGGGCTCCATGGGCCTGGTTGCGCTGGAGAGCTTGGCGCGTGCCTCATAGGCTTGCACCGCTTGCTTCACCGAGGTAAAGAATTGGGCATTGCCCAAGGCTTCCGACAGGCCTTCTGCCGCGAGTTGCTCACGGAAAGGGCGCGGTGCATCCGCAATCTTGAGTTCCACCCCCAAGTCTTCCAGCTCTCGGTGGAGTGCGGAAAAACGCTGCGCTGCGGTAACGTCCATGTGCGTGATGGCCTGTGCGTCTAGCACCAACCATTCGAGTTCGTCGCCGCTGTTGGCCACCAGCTCCCGGATACGACTGACGACAAAACGCGCATTAGAGAAAATGAGCGGCGCATACAACCGGTAGACCATGACACCTGGGACGGACTCGGCCTCTTCTTCGTCCAGGCAATCATGAAATTTGCCATCGCTGACACGGCGGCGCAACACCGCATCGCGCGGTCGGGAAATCTGGATCAGGGTGGTGACCAGGGATATAAGCAGTCCAACGATGATGCCTGTCACCACTCCGGCAATCAAAATCGCTGCCGTGACCGAAAGTGCCAAACCAAATTCGGTGCGGTCTATTCGATACAAGCGCTGGAGCGGCGCAATCTCCAGCATGCCGATGGCTGTCACGATCAGCACCGAGCCCAGTGCCACCTTTGGCAGCAATGGAATAAGCCCGGTGAGAAAAATCAGAAATAGTACCAACCCCAAGGCCGCCACCAGTTGTGTAACCTGGCTGCGCCCACCGGCTTGATCAACTATTGACGTGCGGGACTGGCTGGCCGACACCGGAAACCCCTGCCACACACTCGCCAAAATGTTGGCCGACCCGAGTGCGACCAGTTCTTGGTTGGGGTTGACCTCGTAGCCATTTTTCTCTGCAAAGGCCTGCGCCAGCAACAGTCCGTCAGAGAATGCCAGAAAGGCAACGGCTATTGCGGCCGGAGCCAGAACAGCCATGTCTGACCAGTAAATGGTGGGCCAGCCCAGCGTGGGCAAACCCATTGGCACGGTTTGCACCAGCGCCACGCCGTGCTGCCCCAGATCCAGGCCCACCGATGCCAGCAGCGCAGCGCCGCAACAGGCCAGTGCGCCCGGCACGCGCGGTGCCGGGCGACTCAGCAGCACCATGAAGGCCATCAGAACAGTGCCCATGGCCAGCGTAGGCCAATGGGTGTTTCCCAACTGCATGGAAAAGCCGGTGAGCAATGGGAAGAAGGTATCCCCCTGAACCTGAACGCCCAGCAACTTGCCCAACTGGGTGGCAATCAGGGTTAGGGATGCACCGTTCAGATAGCCAATGAGTACCGGACGTGACAGCAGGTCAGCAATCACCCCAAGCTTCAGCCAAGCGGCCAGCACCAGCACGGTGCCGGTGAGTAGTCCCAGTTCGGCCGCCAGCGTTGCCATGCGGAAGCTGTCATCCGCTCCCAAAGGCAGGATCGCCGCGCCGACCAGCAAACAGATTGCCGCGTCAGGTCCGGCAATGACCTGGCGCGAACTTGCAAACAGCGAGTAGCCCAAAGCCGCAGCCAGGGCCGCATACAACCCGGTAATGGGTGGGAGATGTACCAGTTCGGCGTAGGCGATGACCGATGGAATCATCACTATGCAGGCAGACAGACCGGCGATCACATCCCCGGCCAACCAATTCCTTTGGTAATGACGCAAAACGCTGATCAAGGCAGGCGTGTACATCCGGCTGCGTTGTCTGTGATCTGCCCGGGCCTTCATCGTTTGGTATCAATAATGGTGGTGTTTTGGTCGCCTGATTCAGTTCCATGGGCCTGAATCTCCACGGCATAAACAGTATATATTGTTATTACCACAGGCTCACTCCAACGCTGGCTTGCCAAAGGTTCTTGTGGGTTAAAACGACATCTTTGGCGGACTCTTCAGATTGAAAAAGTCACTGGAATTGATCGCAAGACCATAGGCACCTATGCCAAACGGATAGAAGAGCTCAAGGCAAATTCCTGCGTGGTAGTCACCAGCAGCCCGAAATAAATTTCCCCACACCAACCACCGGCTCAAGCCAGGTTAACGTCCTCCAATTGGCAGCTATGGACAGTTCAGGACTGAAACCTTTCGTAGTTGCTCAATCAATGTCGCATTGACTGCTTCCAATTCCCTTATACGGCCTTGGGCCTCATCCAACTCGGCCCGTACGTTGACAAGCGTCAGGTGGTCAATGTGATAGGCCGTGGCAATTTCATCGTGAACCCTTTTCCACTCTTCAGCGCGGTCCGTCACGGCTCGTCTAACAATCTTGGTGCCCGTGGTCAAACGCGCTGTCAGCTTCTTGATCCATTCCTCGACAATGATCTTTGTACCAACTTTATGTGCAGGTGCTTGCAGCGTCATGTTGCTGATGTTGGCGCGACGACAGACTTCAGCAACGGTAATACGACCGCCGTTAAATGGATAAATGCCTTCATTGTTCTGGATGTCAAGTTCCATTCTTTTCATGGCATCTTTGACTTTGGTGATCACAACTGTGGTACGCGCTTTGGATGCGGCTAGAAGTTCTGGCGGGATCGTCATGGAGTTCTTGGTTTCATTGGTCATGCGGCCTCGGTGCCCTTGGCAACCAAAGGTGAAACGACAGGATGTAACCCAACATAGTTTTTAGGAGCGACAGGCCATTGGCTGTGTCTAGCTTCTTGTTCTTCCTGGGGGTGGGTTCAGCCATTGGACACCCCCATGTCGGCATCCAGTGCGGCTTGGTAGTGGTCGTTCAGATCAGCTTGCGCGAATGCCTGAAATACCCATTTGAGGTATTGCTTAGTAGTGGCCGCACTCACGTATCCGAGTTGCGGCTTGATCACCATCATCAAGGTGTCGTTGGCGCAGTCGGTGATCCAGTTGCTGCTGGGGGCCACATGCAGCGGGAATCCAAGTGCCGCAGCATTTTTCTTGATCGCGCGAAGAAGTGTTTCGCACGCCCAGTAGTGACGTCCGCAGTGGGGTGACCAGCCTTGAAATGGCCGGTCGGAAACATTGGTCCATGCGTCATACAGGGTGTGATTCTGAATCGGGCGGCCATTGGTGTCGCTCAAAAATAGTTGACGAGTAATTGCCTTGGCCAGTTCTCTACGCTCGACGGGAGCTGTTGTGTTCTCTCTTGCTAAGTTTGAACGATTAGCAGGGAGGATATTTTCTCGATAGTGGTGTAGGCGTTCAGCCATGGACACAGGCATAGTGATGTAGCGGGAAGGCCCACACTCATCGCCGTTCTCATCGGTGGTTTTGCCGCCTTTGCTGCCATATCCAATCTTGACCGTAACGGTGTCATCGTTAATGTTCCAATCATTGCGACTGAGTGGCAACGTGTCTACCCGCCATTGACATGCCTCTTCACGCCTGATCGCCGTCTGAACGATCAAGTCGCACATCAGGGCCTTGGTAACGCCCTTCTCAACCCCCACCACCTTGAGCCAACGAGCTACTTCTGGCGGGTTTGGCAGGCGCAATGTGACTGGATCTGGACGGACCTTTCCAGCACGAACTTCAATATCCCGTTGACCTTGTTTTCCAGCGTGTTGATGGCTAGGACGAGAAACCCTGCGCGTGTCGGTGATCGTGTCAAACGGCTTGCGCAAGCAACGTGCTGCTGCCCACTGTAAGAACCGAAGTGCCTCGCCAACGCGCATATTTATAGTCTGTGCTGAAAGCGGGTTGCCACTTGCAGACCACAATCCTGAGCCCATTTGCACTTGGTATCCATGAATTAGGTCGCCTGTGTACTCAACGGTCCGCCAGTCGCGCGAGGTTGATTCGGACCAGTTCAAAAAATCAAGCAAGCTACTGGCATAGGTTGAAAGACTTTGGCGAGTGGGATGTCTGCCGTTGTTTTGGATGTTACTTGGTGTCCATGCAAGTAGCGCCCGGTCGCGCAAATACCAGCTTGCTTCACGGTGGTAGCCATTTGCCCCAGCGATCACAAATGGAATCTTGGCTAGGTGTTGAAAACCTGATTCCTGCATCTGACCTAAAATGGGCCACATGATGTAATTTGTCATAGAACATAAAATATGAGCTGCTATAAATAATGATAGCAACCGGTCGTGAGTTTATCAAGCTGTATTTATATTTAAATTGGACCTACTGTATGAAATTTATTCTCGATAACTGGATGTTGTTTGCCGTTGCACTGTCTGCGGGCACGATGTTGCTGATGCCGGTCATCAAAGGCGCTGGCCAAGGTGCCTTGACACCTGACCTGGCTGTGCAACTGATCAACCGTGAAAAAGCGGTGATTGTGGATGTCTGTGAACCTAACGAATTTGCCGGTGGTCATGTGATTGGTGCGAAGAATATTCCCCTTGGGCAATTGGAGCAAAAGTTGGCTGGTGCAGTGAAAAACAAGGCATTGCCATTGATTTTGGTGTGCTACTCAGGAGCGCGCAGCAGTCGCGCTCTGGGCATCGCCAAAAAATTGGGCTTCGAGCAAGCACAGTCGCTGGCGGGTGGCATGAATGCCTGGCGCGCCGCCAACTTGCCCGTTGAAAAAGCCTGAGCACGAAGGATCATCATGCAAGCCGTAAAAATGTACACCACCGCCGTTTGCCCTTATTGCATCCGTGCCAAGCAGCTTCTCAAGGCCAGGGGCGTTGATTTTATTGAAGAAATTCGCATCGACCTCAATCCAATTGAACGTGACCAGATGATGAGCATGACCGGCCGACGCACGGTGCCTCAGATTTTTATTGGCACCACCCATGTCGGCGGCTGTGAT
>CAIYNH010000835.1 GCA_903927495.1 uncultured beta proteobacterium | reverse complement strand
CGCTGACCTCCACCGGAGATTTCTCTCCTTGCACCGTCTCAATACCAAGCATGCCGATGTGATCCACAAAGCGATAGGGCAACCTGCTCACACCAGTCACATCGCGCAGACTGCGCCCCATGAAACGTTTCACCGATGCAACGGTATTTTCGGGATCTGTTATCCCGAATGCCAGCGCTTCATACCCGATTTGACGCCCGCCACCGACCAGATATCGAACCACCGATGGCAGAATCACCCGCCCCTGTGCATCGGGCAAGCACTCACTGATGCCATGACGCACTCCAGCCACCAGGGAATGGGTAGTTCCCAGGTCAATGCCAACGGCAATGCGTCGCTGATGAGGATTGGGCGTTTGCCCTGGTTCTGAAATTTGTAATAAAGCCATGTTCAGTCAATCTTGTCGAGACATCAAATCCCGCACTTCGGTATTTAACTCAATCTTCAATCAGTTTTCCAGTTGTTCCAGGCGCGCATCCACATCACGGGAAAAGCGCTCAATGAACATGAGCGCTCGGACCTGTGCAACAGCCCCCTGAAAATCGTGCGCAAAATCCAGCAACTGCTCTGTTTTAAGTAGTGTTTCACACCCTGATTTATTGACTTGCAAGCCTATTTTCTGCAAATCCTCAACGCTCACAGCAGCCTCAAGCTCTTCACGCCACGCCATCTGCTGCATCAAAAACCAAGTCGGCATAGCGGTGTTGTTTTCAGCATTAACCGGTGCCCCGTGCAGCTCGCACAAGTAAGCCGCTCGCTTATGCGGATCTTTTAGACGTTGGTAGGCTTCATTGATACGCACAGACCATTGCATCGCCACGCGCTGGGCAGCCGCCCCTTGCGCCGCAAACTTGTCAGGATGCGCCTGGCGCTGCAGGTCTTTCCAGCGCGAATCCAACACCGCCCGATCTTGGGCAAAGCTGCGCTCAAGGCCAAACAGCTCAAAGTCGTCAGACTGGAGATTCACACCCGAAACGACTCGCCGCAGCCGCAGCGGTCACGCTCTTTTGGGTTATTGAACTTGAAGCCTTCGTTCAAGCCCTCACGGACAAAGTCTAGCTCGGTGCCGTCGAGATAGGCAAAGCTCTTTGGGTCAACTAGCACTTTGACTCCGTAGCCTTCAAACACCAAGTCCTCATGCCCGATTTCGTCCACATATTCAAGCTTATAGGCCATGCCGGAACATCCGGTAGTTTTGACACCCAAACGCACACCCACACCCTGACCACGTTTGATCAGGTAACGGCTCACGTGGCGGGCAGCAGCTTCGGTCAGCGTTACGGCCATAGATTTATAGTTGTTAATCAGTTAAGAACAAGACATGCCGGGTAGGAACTTCCCACGGCCGATCGAAATTTACAGCGTTTGAGCTTCGGCGTGCTTTTGGCGATAGTCGTTGACCGCCGCCTTGATAGCATCTTCAGCCAAGATTGAGCAGTGGATTTTGACAGGTGGGAGAGCCAATTCTTCTGCAATCTCGCTATTTTTTAGTGCAGCGGCCTGTTCTAGAGTCTTGCCCTTGACCCACTCAGTAACAAGAGAAGAAGAAGCAATGGCCGAGCCACAACCGTAGGTCTTGAAGCGCGCATCTTCAATCACGCCAGTTTGTGGATTCACCCGAATTTGCAACTTCATCACATCACCGCAGGCCGGCGCACCCACCATGCCGGTTCCCACTGAATCATCGCCTTTGTCAAAAGAGCCAACATTTCGTGGATTTTCGTAGTGATCCACAACTTTTTCAGAATATGCCATTTTGTTTCTCCTGGAGTATCGTGCCGAACCAAGCCGGTCATCATGACGATAAAGTTAATGAGCAGCCCACTGAATCGTGGAGATATCGATACCTTCTTTGTACATATCCCATAAAGGACTCAACTCGCGCAAACGCGCTACGTTTTCTTTGATCGTACCGACAGCATAGTCAATCTCTGCTTCTGTAGTCCAGCGCCCAATCGTCATGCGCAGACTGCTGTGAGCCAACTCATCACTGCGACCCAAGGCACGCAGTACATAGCTGGGCTCCAGACTGGCCGAGGTGCATGCTGAACCGCTCGACACCGCCAAGCCCTTGATGCCCATGATGAGGGACTCACCTTCAACGTAGTTAAAACTGATGTTCAGGTTGTGCGGAACGCGTTGTGTCAAGTGGCCATTAATGAACACCTGCTCTACATCTTTCAGCCCTGCCAGCATACGGTCGTGCAGGGTTTGAATCTTGACCAGTTCAGTGGCCATTTCCTCTTTAGCTATTGCATAAGCCTGACCCATACCCACAATCTGGTGCGTCGGCAGGGTGCCCGAACGCATGCCCCGTTCATGACCACCGCCGTGCATTTGGGCTTCGATGCGAATACGGGGCTTGCGACGCACAAACAAAGCACCTATTCCCTTGGGACCATATGTCTTGTGGGCAGTCAAGCTCACTAAATCAACAGGCAACTGGCTTAAATCAAAGGCCACACGACCTGTTGCTTGAGCAGCATCCACATGAAAAACCACGCCGCTAGCACGGCAGATGGCCCCTAAAGCAGCGACATCCTGAATCACGCCGATTTCATTGTTGACATACATCACACTTGCCAGAATGGTGTCAGGGCGAATCGCCGCTTTAAAAACATCGTGATCGACCAATCCGTCGGACTGAACCTCAAGATAAGTCACCTCAAACCCCTGACGCTCAAGTTCACGGCAGGTGTCAAGCACAGCTTTGTGTTCGGTCTTGACAGTGATGATGTGCTTGCCTTTGGATTGATAAAAGTGCGACGCACCCTTCAAAGCCAGATTGTTAGACTCGGTGGCACCAGAGGTCCAGACGATTTCACGCGGGTCAGCCCCGACCAGCGTGGCGACTTGTTCACGGGCTTTTTCTACCGCAGCTTCAGCCTCCCAGCCCCAGGCATGGCTGCGCGAGGCTGGGTTACCAAAGTGTTGACTCAACCAGGGGACCATTGCATCCACCACCCGCTGATCACAGGGATTGGTGGCACTGTAGTCCATATATATAGGAAAGTGAGGCGTGGTATCCATTGTTCAATCTCACATCTTGGAGTAGACATTTCCCAAAGCAAACACCGAATTGGGTGCATTAACCCGAATCGGCTTCAACATCGGCAAGCTCGAAATAGCACGTTTGTTGGCAGGTTTTTCTTCCAACTGGAAGCCCTTGCTGAGTTGCTCGTCAACCAAAGACTGTAGGTTCACCGAGTCCAGAAACTCAACCATCTTGACGTTCAGCGCAGCCCAAAGTTCGTGCGTCATGCAGCGTACACCCTCACCCATGCAATTTTCCTTACCACCGCATTGGGTCGCATCAATGGGTTCATCGACCGAGGTAATAATCTCAGCTACCGTAATGTCAATCGGAGCGCGAGCCAGCGTGTAACCACCCCCGGGTCCTCGCGTGGACTCCACCAGCGCATTGCGACGCAATTTTCCAAACAATTGTTCAAGATACGAAAGCGAAATCTGCTGACGTTGGCTGATAGCCGCCAGGGTCACCGGGCCAGAACTTTGACGCAGTCCCAAATCAATCATGGCAGTGACCGCAAATCGGCCTTTGGTGGTAAGACGCATAGCAAACTCCTCGCATAGGGTTAAGGCACTAAACTGTATAAAACATGTCGTATGTTTTATATGTTGACCAACGCTGTCAAGTATACCGCAAGTCCTAGTAATCTTGTCGGGTAAAGCAACTCTCTAGCAATATTGTCAACTATTTCAGGGACGGCTGATACCCACGATGTTGTCACTTCCAGGTGCCCCAAACACTTGCTCTTTCAAGATAGCCAATTGATCACGCACCCTGGCAGCTTTCTCGAACTCGAGATTACGGGCATGTTCCATCATGAGTTTTTCCAATCGTTTGATTTCTCTCGAGATGTCTTTTTCGCTCATCTCCTCGACTTGGGCACGCTGCATAGCATCGCGCTCCAGCTTTTCTGCTTCTTTGCCTGCTTTTTCGCTGTAAACCCCATCGATCAAATCACGCACCTGTTTGACGATGCTGCGCGGTGTGATACCGTGCACCAGGTTATGCGCCACCTGTTTGATGCGGCGACGTTCGGTCTCGCCGATAGCCTTTCGCATCGACTCAGTCACCTTGTCGGCATACAAGATCGCCCTACCCTCTAGATTGCGGGCAGCCCGACCAATAGTCTGAATCAATGAACGCTCAGAGCGTAAAAAACCCTCTTTGTCAGCATCCAGGATCGCCACCAAGGACACCTCCGGAATGTCCAGGCCTTCACGTAGCAGGTTGATACCTACCAGCACGTCAAAGGCTCCCAGGCGCAGGTCGCGCAAAATTTCGACCCGTTCCACAGTATCAATGTCGCTGTGCAGGTAACGCACCTTAACGCCGTTGTCACTCAAATAGTCCGTTAGCTGCTCAGCCATGCGCTTAGTGAGGGTGGTAATCAACACACGCTCACTCTTCTCAACGCGAATGCGAATCTCCTGCAGCACATCATCTACCTGACTTGTAGCCGGGCGCACCTCGACTTCCGGGTCGACCAGTCCGGTGGGACGCACCAATTGCTCAACAATCTGCCCGACATGGTCTTTTTCCCACTGAGCCGGGGTGGCCGAGACAAATACGGCTTGGCGCATTCTGGACTCAAACTCTTCAAATTTAAGTGGCCGGTTGTCGAGCGCGCTGGGCAGTCTGAAACCATATTCAACCAGCGTGGTTTTGCGCGAGCGGTCGCCGTTGTACATGCCCCCAAACTGGCCGATCAGCACATGTGACTCGTCCAAAAACATCACCGCGTCTTTGGGCAGGTAATCGGTCAGGGTTGCGGGTGGTTGGCCCGGTGCAGAACCACTCAAATGCCTGCTGTAATTTTCAATACCCTTGCAGTGTCCGACCTCACTGAGCATCTCAAGGTCAAAACGGGTGCGCTGTTCGATGCGTTGCGCCTCCACCAGTTTTCCCTGTGAGACGAACTCCTTGATGCGCGCTGCCAGCTCAATTTTGATAGCTTCCACCGCAGACAGCACCTGCTCCCGAGGGGTTACGTAGTGACTACTGGGATAGACGGTAAAGCGCGGGATTTTTTGCCGGATACGCCCGGTGAGCGGGTCAAACAGTTGCAAACTTTCGATTTCGTCATCAAACAATTCGACACGAATCGCCATCTCACTGTGCTCCGCCGGAAAAATATCGATGGTGTCGCCTCGCACCCGAAACGCCCCACGAGAAAAATCAATATCGTTTCGCTGGTATTGCATGCGCACCAGTTGGGCAATCATGTCGCGCTGGCCCATTTTGTCACCCGCGCGCAGCGTCATCACCATTTTGTGGTATGCCTCGGGCTGCCCAATACCGTAGATTGCAGACACCGTGGCCACAATCACCACATCACGCCGCTCCAGCACACTCTTGGTACACGACAGTCGCATTTGCTCTATGTGCTCATTGATGGCCGAGTCTTTCTCAATAAACAAATCACGTTGTGGCACATAGGCCTCTGGCTGGTAATAGTCGTAATAACTAACGAAATATTCGACTGCATTTTTTGGAAAAAACTCTCGGAATTCACTGTAAAGCTGTGCGGCGAGGGTTTTGTTTGGTGCAAAAATAATAGCAGGCCGACCCAACTGGGCTATCACATTGGCCATTGTGAAGGTTTTACCGGAACCGGTGACACCGAGCAGTATCTGAAATACCTCACCATCATTGACACCATCGACCAACTGGGTGATGGCTGCGGGTTGGTCCCCCGCTGGCTGGTAGGGTTGGTACAACT
>CAIYNH010000834.1 GCA_903927495.1 uncultured beta proteobacterium | reverse complement strand
TTCCACACGAGCGCTGGTTCTGGTTTGACCCGCCGTTTCACCCCGGGCAGTCGGTGTTGCTGCACCGCCAGTCGGACAACGTCTACCGCATCGACTTCCAGTTGGGCTGGGACGCCGACCCCGAAGAAGAAAAGAAACCAGAGAAGGTCATTCCGCGCATCAAGGCCATGCTGGGCGATGACCGTGAGTTTGAGCTGGAGTGGGTCAGTGTGTACACCTTTCAGTGCCGCCGCATGAATGCCTTCACCCACGGCCATGTGTTGTTTGCGGGGGATGCCGCGCACCAGGTGTCACCTTTTGGTGCACGAGGGGCCAATTCCGGCATTCAAGACACCGACAACCTGTGCTGGAAGCTCAAGCTGGTGATTGAAGGCAAGGCCCCGAGCAGCCTGCTCGATAGCTACTCAGAAGAGCGGGTGTTTGCCGCGGACGAAAACCTGATGAACTCCACCCGCTCCACTGACTTCATCACACCCAAGAGCAAGACCTCATTGATGTTTCGCAATGCCACCCTCAGCCTGGCACGCGACCATGCGTTTGCCCGTGCACTGGTCAACTCCGGGCGTTTGTCGGTGCCTGCCATCCTGACCGAGTCCAGCCTGAACACACCTGACAGCGTTGTGTTTGCCGGCGACATGGTGCCCGGTGCGCCAATGGATGATGCGCCCATGCGAGTGGATGGCCAGGATGCCTGGTTGCTCGATCAGATGGGTAACCAGTTCATGGCGCTGGTTTATGTGAATGAGCTGAACAGTGTGACCACCGCCCAATTGGCCGAATTTAAAGCGCTGGCATCACAGGCCATTGCCGTGGAAGTGGTGCTGATTGCTGCCAAAGCGGGTGCTACAGGTCAGGGCGTGCGCATGCTGGAAGACCGGGCCGGTCGTTTTGCCGAGCGTTTTGATGCCCAGGATGGCACCACGTATCTGATCCGCCCTGACCAGCATGTGGCGGCGCGCTGGCGCAGTTTTAACAACGCACTGGTGATTACTGCCGTTGCGCGTGCCACCTGCAACCAATATTGAGGAGCACGACATGTCACTGAACCTGAAACCCAATTTTTCTGAATCCGGCAAACGTTACTTTCATGCCTTTACCCCAGGTGACGATTTTTACGAAGCGTTGATTGACACCCACCGTGACTTGAGCGACGAACAGAGTGCCATGGTCAACGCCAAATTGGTGTTGCTACTGGCTAACCATGTGGGTGACATCGCTGTGTTGCGCGAAGCCATGCGTATCGCACGCCAGGACTCTCAATAGATCGCTATGACTTACCAGAACATTCACTTCGAAGTGCAGACTGGCGGCATTGCCCGCCTGACGCTCAACCGCCCCGACAAGCTCAACAGCTTCAACGGCGCCATGCATGCCGAGATGCGCAGTGCGCTGGCTACCGTGCAGGAAGACAAGAGCATTCGTGTGCTGGTGATCACCGGGGCGGGGCGGGGTTTTTGCGCCGGGCAAGACCTCGCAGACCCTGACATGGCCTTGGGTCCTCTGCAGCCCGACATTGGCAATGTAGTGGAACAAAACTACAAGCCCCTGGTGCTGGGACTGCAAAACCTGCGTGTGCCTACAGTGGCCATGGTCAACGGAATCGCGGCCGGAGCCGGAGCCAGCCTGGCGCTGGCCTGCGATCTGGTGATCGCGGCAAGGTCCGCTTCCTTTTTACAGGCCTTCAGCAAAATTGGCTTGATTCCCGATACAGGCGGCACATGGTTTTTGCCGCAGCGGGTCGGCATGGCGCGCGCACTGGGTTTGGCCTTGCTGGCTGACAAGTTGCCGGCTGAAAAAGCCGCTGAGTGGGGCCTGATATGGCAGGTGGTGGATGACACCGATTTGGCCGCTACCGTCGACAAGCTGGCGGCACAACTGGCCGCCATGCCAACCAAGGCGCTGGTGCGCACCCGTGCCGCCATGCATGCCGCACCCAACCACACGCTGGAGCAGCAGCTCAACATGGAGGGTGGCTTCATGCGCGAACTCGGCTGGAGCCCGGACTTTGCCGAGGGCGTGGCCGCCTTTATGGAAAAACGCGCGCCCAAATTCACAGGAAACTGAAAGCAATGACCCAAGCACTCTCTATGCAGACGGTGGTTGCCGTGATTGGTGCCGGTGCCATGGGCGCCGGCATTGCCCAGGTGGCAGCCGCAGCCGGGCACACGGTGAAATTGCACGACACCCGCCCGGATGCAGCCGCTCAAGCCATTGCGGGCATCTGCGCCCAGTTTGAAAAAATGGCAGCCAAGGGCAAGATGAGCCGGCAGGCGGCGCAAGCGGCGGGTGGCCGCCTGCTCGATGCACCCACGCTCGCCGATTTGGCAGATGCCGGTCTGGTCGTGGAAGCCATTGTTGAAAACCTGCAGGTGAAGCAAAAGCTGTTCAGCGACCTGGAAGTACTGGTGTCCGGGGACTGCATCCTGGCCACCAACACATCATCCATCTCGATCACCGCTATTGGGGCTGCGCTGAAACAACCGCACCGTCTGGCGGGTCTGCACTTCTTCAACCCCGCACCGCTCATGGCACTGGTCGAAGTAGTGTCTGGCCTGGCAACCGCCCCCGAGGTGACTCACACGCTGTTTGATACTGCCGCGGCTTGGGGCAAGACCCCGGTACGCGCCAAATCCACACCCGGTTTCATTGTCAACCGGGTGGCGCGCCCGTATTACGGGGAAGCCTTGCGCGTATTGACCGAAGGCGCCGCCGACTGTGCCACGCTGGACGCCTGTTGCCGCGAGGCAGGTGGCTTTCGCATGGGGCCGTTTGAACTGATGGACATGATCGGCCATGATGTCAATTTTGCTGTCACCAACTCGGTCTGGCGCGCCTATTTCAACGATCCGCGTTTTTCGCCCTCATTGATTCAGCAAGATCTGGGCGACGCCGGATTGCTGGGCAAGAAAACCGGGCGTGGCTTTTACAACTACCAGGATGGCGCCAGCAAAACGCTACCC
>CAIYNH010000833.1 GCA_903927495.1 uncultured beta proteobacterium | reverse complement strand
GGCTCGTGAGGCCAATGTTGTTGTTAATAATGTGGTTTTTGCACAAGCCTTGCAAACGCGTCTGGAACTTGCCATGCAAGAAGGCGGTGTGCAGGTTGACGCGGCGGTTTATGCAGGTCGACCTTTTTGGATGCGATTTTTGGAGCATTTTGCATTCATGCTGATGCGTGCTTTGATTTTCTTAAACGGTAAGCACTATTAAAATGGTAGCTGTCTACGCTTTTATAGTAAGGGCTAGAGGCTAATAACCTTGTTTTAAAAAGACTGATACCATTCAGCGATATTCATTCACAAGTAAACACATTTCATGAATTCAGAAGATTGCGAAGTAGGCACACCGGTATCTGTCAAGATCAGGGAACGCATCAAGTTGGCACGCAAGCGGTTTAATGCCAATGACAACATTGCCGATTTCATCCAACCCGGTGAACTTGATCTGCTTCTCGATGAGGTCGAGTCTAAGATGAAGGGCGTGCTCAGCAGCTTGGTGATTGACACCGAGCATGATCATAATACCGACGATACAGCGCGGCGGGTTGCCAAGATGTACCTCAAGGAAGTGTTTCAGGGGCGCTATGTCAAAGCCCCTGAGATCACCGAATTTCCAAACGCGGAGCACCTCAACGAGTTGATGATCGTTGGACCGATTACTGTACGCAGTGCTTGCAGCCATCATTTTTGTCCGATCCTGGGCAAGATCTGGATTGGCGTGCTGCCTAACGAGCACACCAATGTGATTGGTTTGTCAAAATATGCTCGGTTGGCTGAGTGGGTCATGGGACGGCCGCAGATACAAGAGGAGGCCGTGGTACAACTGGCCGACCTGATTCAACAAAAAACCCAGCCCGACGGCTTGGCCATTGTCATGGAGGCCAGTCACTTTTGCATGGGTTGGCGTGGTGTGAAAGATGTCGACAGCAAAATGATCAATTCCGTCATGCGTGGCAGTTTTCTCAAAGATGCCAACCTGCGCCGTGAATTTTTGTCCCTTATTCCCAGGAGAGTTTAATCATGTTGGTTCGTTTGCTCTATGCCAGTCGTGCAGTTGATACCAGGCCAGAAGCCATTGAGTCGATCCTGCAGCAGTCCCGTCATCATAATCCGTGCATAGGCATTACCGGCGTGCTGTGCTATGGCGGCGGTATTTTTTTGCAGGCTATCGAGGGTGGGCGAATGGCTGTGAGTGACCTGTACGGCCACATTCAGCGCGATGTACGTCATAAAGACGTGGTGCTGTTGAAGTATGAGGAAATTTCTGAACGTCGCTTTGCCGGCTGGACCATGGGTGAGGTCAATATGTCGCGAATCAACGCTTCTATCTTGCTGAAATATGCGGAAAAACCTGAACTTGATCCGTATTCGGTATCGGGATCTGTCTCGCTGTCCTTGCTCGAGGAACTCATGGCTACGGCATCCATCATCGGACGCGCATGAACTGTAGCGACCGGCTGCACTACCTGGGTTTGGCGATCAGCGTGTCCTGAAGTTTGGCGGCCAACTGCGAAATTGCCAGTGCCGCCGGACAACCCGGCATCGACTGAATCAACAGCTGGCGCTTCATTACGGCCTGACGTACGGACGGATCGACCGGGATGTCACCCATGTGCACCAGTCGCACATTTTCGCCCGGCTTGGCCACCACAAAGCGGTCCAGCACCTGCTGCAGTTGGGTGGTGATGGCACGGCCATCACCCATCCGCGCGGTTTGGTTTACAACCATGCGGATAATGCGGCGTTTTTGTTCCCCCACCAAAACCTTGATGGTGGCGTAGGCATCCGTTAATGAGGTCGGCTCCGGTGTTGCCACCACCAACACTTCAGATGCCAGCGACACGGCGAACAGCACCACGTCAGAGATGCCAGCACCAGTGTCGAGCAACACGATGTCGTAATGTGGCAATAGTCCGGAGATGATGTGCAGGAAATCTTCCCGCACATTGGGTGTCAGGCGCGAGTATTCGACCATGCCAGAGCCCGCCAGCAGCACTGAAAAACCACCCGGTGCCCGGACAATCGCTTCCTCAAGCTTGGCCTTGCCGGTGAAGACGTCATGCAGCGTCACTTTGGGATAAAGATTCAGCACAACGTCCAGGTTAGCCAAGCCCAGGTCAGCATCGAGTACAAGCACCTTCTGCCCACGCTTGGCAAGTGCTGCAGCCAGATTTGCAGACACAAAAGTCTTGCCAACGCCACCCTTGCCGCTGGTCACAGCCAGCACTTTGCCGAGTGGCCTTAGGGGTACCAGACTCGGTACCGGTTCTTGTGCGGCTTTATTCACGACGTCGCTCATTTCAGTTCACCCTATTCATTACACTGCCCGATGAACCGACAGAAGCATCACCACTCATGCTTTCGATCCAGGCTGGATCGCCAAGCGTGAGTGGACCAAATAGCAAATTTTTTTCTTCAGCACTGACCGAGAGAATAGGTTGCGGCTCAATGCAGACCCGGTTGCGACCCTCGGACTTGGCGCGGTAGAGTTCAATATCCGCCCTATCCACCCATAGTTCAGGCGTTGAACGCACCCACCTGGGGGCATAAGCTCCGCCCACACTGATGGTGACTTGAATCACAACCTTGGGCGCAATGGTGATGTTGAGTTTGCTGACTGATTCACGTATCCGCTCAGCCACCTGGTGTCCATAGTGCCCTTGGCAACTTGGCAAGATGATGACAAATTCTTCGCCACCAAAGCGTGCCAGTGTGTCCATCGGGCGGATACAACCCGCCAGCGTAGTTGCAACGGCCTTCAAGACCAAGTCACCCACAGGATGTCCATGTGTGTCGTTGACATGCTTGAAATGGTCGATATCCAGCATCAACAGCAAAGCTGGCTCACCCGAGCGGGTCACGACCTCAATTTCACGCCCCAGAACATTTTGAAAATAGCGCCGATTCGACAACCCGGTCAAGGGGTCTTTCAGCGACAGTTCACACAGTTTGTCAATCACAAGCTGCAGGTAAACGGCAGGACTCGCACCTGGGTCTGGAACAGATTCAGAATCATGCTCCAGTAGCGCGAGGGCATCAGCCAGACGTAAGTCATCTATATTGACCAAGGACGGAAAGATTTTGGCTGCCACTGGAAAGTTAAGTGTTTTGGATAATTCAAGTCTAACAGGTTCAATTTTCAACCAATGCTTTAATTAGAGCTGTTTTTCAAGCTTGAGAGCGGGGTTATTTCGTGCCGTTACATCAATGACAACAAGGACGTGGTTGTGGCGCTGCTGCTGGCTGCTGCTTGTACCTGGCTGCTTGGGCGCTACACATGTTTTTACCGGGGTGGTGAACGCTATACCGGATGGTGACACCCTCTGGGTGCAACCTGACGATGGCAGTGCACCCCGTAAGTTGCGCCTGCTGGGTATTGATGCCCCTGAAATTTGTCAAGCCGGCGGTGTCGCATCGCGCGATGAACTGGTGCGACTGGTTGCTCATCAGCGGGTCCGGGTCCGCGTTGAATACCTTGACAGCTATGGCCGTGACTTGGCACACCTTGAACACTCTGGTCAGGATATTGGCGCACAAATGGTGCGCTCTGGGCAGGCCTGGTCAAATCGGTGGCGCGGCGGTCTGGGCCCCTACGCGTCTGAAGAAGCCCTGGCCCGCCTTGGCAAAAACGGGCTTTTTGCGATGCAGCAACCAGAAATACCGCGCGACTTTCGCAAACGGCATGGGAGCTGTTATCCGGACAAGTAGTGGCTGGCCTTCAGGCTGAGCTGCAAACTGGGCAAGTAGCTTGCCGATTCACGCGTACCTCGGTGAATTCCATGGCCCTGCCGTCGAGCATCAGCAGGCGACCAGTCAGTGTTTGGCCAGCGCCACTGAGCAATTTAAGGGCCTCAGCCGCTTGAATCGAGCCAATGATGCCCACCAGCGGTGCAAACACACCCATGGTGGCGCAACGGGTTTCTTCAAAGGTGGTGTCAGGCGGAAACACACAGGCATAACACGGCGAGCGCGCATCGCGGGCATCATAGACACTGACTTGACCGTCAAAGCGGATCGCAGCACCTGAGACCAGCGGCTTGCGCAAGCTGACGCAAGCGGCATTGATGGCCTGGCGGGTGGCAAAGTTATCGCAGCAGTCAAGCACCACATCTGCTTGCGCAACCAATTCAGCGAGTAAGGCAGAGTCGGCACGCTTCTGCACCGCAGTGATATGAACGCCAGGGTTGAGTTGTGCCACCGCGGTCTGAATAGACTCCACCTTGGGTTGCCCTACCCGCGCCATGCTGTGGGCAATTTGGCGCTGCAGATTGGTCATATCGACGGTGTCGTGATCCACGACGGTAATGCGCCCAACTCCTGCAGAGCCAAGGTAAAGTGCTACCGGTGAACCCAGGCCACCGGCACCAATGATCAGCGCCTGCGCACTCTGGATCTGCTGTTGTCCTTCAACGCCGATTTCATTGAGCAAAATATGGCGCGAATAGCGCAGCAGGTCATCATCAGTCATGCCGCATACCGCTTTAATTCTCTTTCTTCTCTTCTGGACGCTCGACCAGTGTCTTGCTGACCAGCACCGGCTGACCTTTGAGCTGGTTCAATGCCTGAATCAACTGGAAGTCCTTTTCGGATCCAAATTCGGGCATTTTGCGTTCGTTGGGTGGCTTTTTCATTTCGTCTTCAAGCTTTTTACGGGCTTCTTCGCGCGCCTTTTCTCGAGCTGCGTCTTTGGCTTCATCGCCTTGTCCACTGCCAAGGTGTTTCTCCAGGTCGGCTTCGCGGGTCCGCAGGGCCGCAAACAGGTTGCCTTCTTCGGTCTCGTCGATCATCACGTCCGGTACGATGCCCTTGGCTTGAATCGATTTCCCGCTGGGTGTGTAGTAGCGACTGGTGGTGAGCTTGAGCCCGGCAGACGGACAGTTGTCCATGCGAAACCCGGAATCCAGGCAGACTGCTGTTTGCACCGAACCTTTGCCGAAGGTCTGGCTACCCAGTAGTTTGGCGCGCTTATGGTCTTGCAGAGCGCCCGCCACGATTTCGCTGGCAGAGGCTGAACCTTCATTTACCAAGACCACCAGTGGCACCGATTTGAGTGCACCACGGGTGACCTCGTCCAGGTGCTTGAGGGGGTCAGTCCCGCCATGACGCTGGTAAAACCGGGCGGATGCCTTATAGATAAATTTGCTTTCAGGCAACTGGCCATTGGCAGATACCACTGTCACATTTTCAGGCAGAAAGGCGGCAGAAATTGCCACTGCTGCGTCGAGGTAACCACCCGGATCGTTGCGCAAGTCAAGCACCAATCCCTTCAGCTTGGGCTCTTGCTTGTAGATTTCTTCCATTTTTCGGGCGAAGTCGGCAACCGTGCGCTCCTGGAACTGGCTGATGCGAATCCAGCCAAAACCCGGCTCCAATACACGCGATTTGACGCTTTGGGTTTTGATTTCTTCACGAACAATGGTGACCGGAAAAGTGCGGTTTTCTTCCTTGCGAAAGATGCTCAGAAGCACTTTGGTGTTGGGTTCCCCGCGCATACGCTTGACCCCCTCGTTGAGGGTCATGCCTTTAACCGGGGTGTCGTCAATCTTGACAATCAGGTCGTTGGGTTTAAGTCCGGCCCTGAAAGCCGGAGAGCCTTCAATGGGAGACACCACCTTGATGAGTCCGTCTTCCTGTGAGATTTCGATGCCAACCCCGACAAATCGTCCGGTAGTGCCTTCGTTGAAATCTTTCAAGGATTTTTTGTCCAGATAAACTGAATGCGGGTCCAGCCCTGCCACCATTCCGGCAATGGCATCGGTGATGAGTTTCTTTTCATCGACCGGCTCCACGTAATTGCTCTTGACCATGCCAAACACGGCGGCCAATTGCTGCAGTTCTTCCAGCGGCAGTGGGGCCAGCGCACCACGCGCCACGGTTTGCAGTGAGACCGTGGTCAGGGCACCGGCCACGACTCCCACAGCGATCCAGCCAGTAATTTTCAATTTTTGACCCATGGTAATTCCAGAGCTTGTGAGCAAGTTAAGTGAGCGAATTGGAGTGTCAAATGTGGCACGGATTCCTGTAGCAGGTGAAAAATTTCAGGTTTTCCCCTTCGCCGCTACCGCGGCAGCAGCTTTAGCGGCTGCCTCATCGTCCCCCAGATAATAATGTGTTATGGGTTTTAGTTCGGCATCTAGCTCAGATACCAGCGCAATACCATTAGGGATATTCAGGCCAACGATCTCGTTGTCTGAAATATGGTCCAGGTATTTGACCAGTGCCCGGATCAAATTGCCGTGCGCTGCAACCACCAAGCGTTTGCCGGATTGGATCTCGGGTGCCAGCACCTCGTTCCAGAACGACATAACCCGCGCCACGGTGTCCTTCAGGCATTCAGTCATCGGAATTTGCTCAGGCTGTGATTTTGCGTAACGCAGGTCGCCCCGTTGGCTGCGCGCATCTGTGGCATCCAGCGCGGGGGTTGGTGTGTCATAGCTGCGGTGCCAGATCAGTACTTGGGCATCGCCATATTGTTTGGCCATGTCGGATTTGTTCAGACCTTGCAGCGCTCCGCAGTGGCGCTCGCTCAAACGCCACCTGTTGACCACCGACAGCCAGGTCCGATCCATTTCGTCAAGCGCATGCCACAGGGTTCGGGTGGCGCGCTTCAACACGCTGGTGTAGTCCACGTCGAACGCGTAAACTTCAGCCTTGAGCAGGAGACCAGCGGTCTTGGCTTGATCCAGGCCGGTCCGGGTCAGATCCACATCGGTCCAGCCGGTAAAGCGGCTTTCAAGATCCCAGGTGGATTCGCCGTGGCGAATAAGAACAAGTTTGAGCATGTTAGAGAGTGTGATTCGATGCCCGCTGGTAGTGCAATCGACTATTCTGGATTAGAAAGGAAGGGAATTCGGCGTTTGACGCATCCGCATTCTAAAATGCGCAGCTTGTTAGAAGACCACCCACAAGGAAATTGATGAGAAATATTGTGGCAGTGGGGACGTACTACAACTATTTCGATTCAGTAAAAATTTGTCATAGAAAAATTTTTTTGAACACTACAACATTACGTGCCTGTGTCGTTATATGCAGTGGTGTTTGGTGTAGGCGGCAATTTGTTCCCATGTGCAAAGAGTTTATTGAGCGCTTTTTTGTGATGATGTTTG
>CAIYNH010000832.1 GCA_903927495.1 uncultured beta proteobacterium | reverse complement strand
TCGTGCTTGCGCCTGCGCTCAGCGTCGAGTTTTGCACCATGCTCTTGCAACACCAGTCGTTGGTTGGAATCCACTTCACGCCACTCACCATTGATTTTGTCGACGTGCTTAGTGGGGATGGCCGGGCCGTTGCGCAACTCAAAAAATAGCTCTCGCACGCTGCTGGACTCGTCTGGACGTGCCAATACCATGCCAGAGGAGTAATAGCCGCGCAGACTGCCTGCGCCAGCCAATGCTTGAAATGGGTCTTCCTCGAACTGCTTTTTGCCCATCTTCTTGGTGTGGTGCACCAGGATCACGCCAGCGTTCGGATTAACGGTGTACAAAATGCGCTCAACTCTTTGCTTTAAAAAGAAGAGCATGGCGGCGTTGTCGTTTTCACCGGGAGAGCCTTCTCCGCCGTCAAACACATTGCGCAGCGGGTCGATGGCGATGATGTCGGGTGGTTCGGCCGGAAATGCCTGCGCAATGGCGGCAATCACCTGCGCCACACCGTCACTGTTAAGAATTGTGTGAACCTGAGGCGTGGAGTACAGGTTCTGGCGCGCATCCTTGATGCGGTGAGATGGCAACTTGATGGCCTTGACACGCTCGCGCAGGTAGTAATACTGCACCTCTGCTTGCAAGTAAAAAATACGCAAAGGGCGTGAGGGGCGCATTCCCAGAAAAGTGGCACCGGCGGCCATGTGCGCAAGCCAGGCCAACAAAAAGTCGCTTTTGCCCACCTTGGGGGCGCCACCGAACACAAGCAAACTGCCCGGTGTCAGCACCCTCGGGCCGATGATGTCAGGCGGCAGGGGCGAATCGTCGTCCAGTAATTGACCTAGTGAAAAGCTGGGCAACACGGGTTCTGCTGCCTTGATGACCTGCCGATCACCCTTTGCAATGAACGTCAAGCAGTCAAAGCCCTCATCAACTGCGTCGGCAGCATCCCATTTTTCCGGCTTGACTTCGGGTGGCACAACGATGCAGACAGATGCGCAGCCAGCCAGCACGCAGGCCCGGGCAGCGTTCTGGGCGTAATCCCAGCCAGGAGAATCACGATCTGGCCAGATGACCAAATTCTTTCCCTTGAGTGGGCTCCAGTCGGTCTTGTCAATGGGTGCCTTTGCTCCGTTCATGGCGGTGGTGGCCACGACACCCAGTGCAATCAGAGCGCTGGCGCACTTTTCACCTTCGACCAAGACAATTTGGCGGCAAGTCGCCACAGCGGGAAGATTGAACAGTGGCCTCGGATCAGGCGCGCGCCACATCCGGCTGCCAACGTCCCAAGGTCGGAATTCCTTGCCCGAGGGTGGGTCGTAGCGGTAGACGCAGGCAATCAGCGCGCCTTGGCTTGACAGGTAATCCCACTTCGCGGTGTACGGCCCAAGTTCGTCTGTGGGGGCGCTGCGCGCTTCACGCTGTATTGGTCGCGTGACAGGTGGCGCAAATCCGAGCCACTGGCTGATTTCCTGAAGCACCTGCACAAAATCATGCCGCACCGATAGACCGCGTGACATGGCCCAGATGTCGATCAGATCACCGCCATCGTCGTTAGAAAAGTCTTTCCACAAGCCACGACGCGCGCCCTCGAGTTCCACCACCAGACTTTTGCCTGGTGTTCCGTCAATATCACCTACATAAAATTTGATGCCTTTAGTCTGACCGGCTGGAAAGAGGTAATGCAATACCGCTTCCAATCGATCCAACAGGCCAGAACGTAAAGCTTGAATATCCTCACCCAAATCGGCACGCTGCTGTGACGCATCGTTGAAGTCCATCCAATCCAGGGTTTCTACCGTCATGCAGCACTCCAGCACCGGTCTTGCCAAGCGCAGAATTTGCATTCGTGGTGGGTTGGTGTCGTGGTGTGGCGTGGCAACTGCTCACCTGCTTCTGTGGCGGAAATCACCTTGACTGCACGGTCTGACATCCGTTGCGCCAATCCACCATCGAAAGGCAACAACTCAACCCAGATTTCCTGCGTGTTTTTGTTGATCGCAGTAAACAGTGCCGAGTTGTCAGAAACGCCAGGCACGCTGGCCTCCATGTAGGCCTGATACACCGCCACTTGTGCTGCATACACTGGTTTCGACTTGGCAACCCCCTGTTTGACGGTGTCACGCCAAGACTTGTCATTCATGGTCTTGCATTCCCAGAGCGCCGGGTAGGACAGGCCCAATTCGGATGGGCCACCATTCAGAATGCCGTCAACATGGCCTGCAATGCGGCCACCGGCAACAGAAAATCCGAACTGACCGCCTTGGGCGTTGTGTGTGTAGAGGTCAAATCCAGCCAAACGCAGCCAGCGGACCGCCATGTCTTCCAACTGATGGCCAACTTCGAATATGCGCAACAGGCGACCAGAAAAGTCACGGTCAGCGTCAACTGGCGCATGGGTGTATTCGTATTGCAATGCGCGCTCACAGGTGACCCCAAGCCGAGATGCGCCCAGGTAGTTGCGCGGTATTTCCTTGTCCCGTTCTTTGATCAGTGCAACGTCGATCAGGGTGCTGATGTGCTCCTCAATCTTGGGGCGGTGGTTGAAATCCAGCATCAAGCAGTCCTCCCTGTGGATGGCCACTGCTGCTGGCGCGCCAGACGCTGCTCCAGAAACGCACGATCTCTGCAAGCCACACGCTCGTGCTCCGCCAGCATGCGTGCTTGAAATGCCGTGACAACCACCTCGATGAGCGTCAACACTTCTTGGCGGCTGAAATCGGCCAGTGGGCGCTGCATGCCTATGGTGCCGACGTAGTCGCCCAAAGGCATCAAGCAAGAGACAATTGCCTCGTTTTCCATTTCAGTGGTGTTGATCATGTTTCCCTCGGTCTTGTTCATGATTTGAGAAAAAGCGTTTTGACAGGCCATCGAGCAAAACACCCAACGGTCGCTGTACCGCGCCGGATCGCTGCGCTTGAGCCTGGGGTTAAACCACCCCAGCCCTTTGGCTTGACGGGAACAAACCGCGCAGGTCATGCGACCATCCGGTAACTGTCGTTGGCCGCCATCACCAGGCGATGAATCTGCGATTTATTGAACTGGAAGGACAGCAGTGCCGAGGCCTGGTAGCGGTTCATTCCGAAATCCGCCCGCATTGCCTGTGGCAGGTACTGGAGCTGCTTTTGTGTTGGTGGCTCGTTGAGCCAGCGACGTGTCTTGTGGGCCGAATCGGCGCTCTCGTTGCCATTGAGCCAATCGTCTGCCTTGGCCATGCACACCGTGCGCTCGCCAATTGCCAGTAGGTGCGGTTGTAAGTCTTTGCCTCCGCCAACAGCGTACCAACGACCGTTCAGGAAAAAGATACCGCCCCACGCATTGAAACCGGTGGCCATGAGCGCATCGTCACAGCCAAAAAGATCACACCACCTGAAATTGGAGCGTTTGAGCAGATCGATCTCGCTCATGATGAAATCCGCCAGGACACCGCCATCCGTTTGCTGACGATCCCAGATGTGGCCGCACAACGGGCACTCCATACAGGCCATGGGGACAATCGCACCGCAGTCAGGGCAATCCTTGGTCGGCGCTTCACCATCATGAAGATGACCGTCGAGATTGACCTCCTGCTCCAGCGAACCATGCATCAAGCTTGCTGTGCCAAAGTCCAGCACGATGCAGTCCGACTTAACAAGGCCCGGGAATTCCTCTGTATCAATGGTGCGCAGCCCACGACCAACCATCTGAATGAAGGTTGATTTGTAGGAGCTGGGGCGCAGCAATATCACGCAGCTCGTTGGCGTGTAGTCATAACCCTCAGTCAGCACAGCAACATTGACAACCACCTGGGCGCTTCCGCTCTCAAACGCAGCCAAGCGTGCCTTGCGTTCGCCACCAGACAACTCGCCGTGAACCAGTACCGAGTTCACGTTAGCCGCTTCGAAAGCTTCACAGACGTGCTGGGCATGTGCCACCGTCGAACAAAAGATGATGGTTTTTCGACTCGCCGCCTTTTCTTTCCAATGCTTGATGACCGCGTCCGAAATCAGTCGTTTGTCAAGAATCGAAGCAACCTCATCCATGTCAAAGTCGATGGCCGTCTTGCGTACATTTTTAAGGGCATCCTGGACACCCACATCGATTACGAAGGTACGCGGCGAGACAAGGTGACCGGCTGCAATCATCTCGCCCAGGCTGATCTGATCAGCCACGTTTGAGAAGATCTCGCGTAGACCCTTGCCATCACCCCGGTTTGGGGTGGCGGTCAGTCCACAGATGCTTGCTTTTGGATTGCGCGCCAGAACCGCATCAATCACATACCGGTAACTGTCCGACGAAGCGTGATGTGCCTCGTCAATGACAAGCAAATCCAAGGTCGGCATCTGCTCAAGATGCGATTGGCGTGACAAGGTCTGAACCATCGCAAAAGTCGCCTGACCGAGCCAGGATTTCTCGTTTGCGTCGAACACCGAGGTGGCCATGCCCGGATTGACCCGTTCGAACTTGGTGCGGTTTTGGCCGGTCAGTTCGGTTCGGTGCGCCAGGATGCATGCCTTGGCATCGGGCTCAACCAAGAGTCGGCCTGTGACGGCCGACAGCATGATGGTCTTGCCGGATCCGGTGGGCGCCACAGCCAGCGTATTGCCATACTCACCGAGCGCCAACAGCGTGCGCTCCACCAACAATGATTGACGAGGTCGAAGCATCATGGTGGTAACTCCTTACTGTGCCCAGCTCGGCCGACCCGGAACGGGCGCACGGCCAGTGGCTTGGGCATAGGCGTTGGGTGTGCTGGTTGGGGCGGCGGCCATCACTCCGGATGCCGCTGTACCTGCCGAGTTCGGAGCCCCCATCAACGCTGCGTAATCTTTGTTGTCAGACGTGACAGCCGACTTGATGACGCTCTTGTCTTGGCCGTTTTGGTCTTTTTCCCAGTCAACTTTTCCCAGGAATTCAATGCCATCCAAGTCCACAAAACCATTGATCCGCCGGGCGTTCTGTGCGGCGGCACTGTTGTCACCCGGGTGAATGCCGCGTGCTGAATTGAGGATGGCCTTGATAAAGGTGCGCCCCATACCTGCCCATTCCGGTCCTTTCGGGCTGTGAAGGCCGATCAAGGACCACATTTTTCGGCGTGCATATTCACCTTCCATGACGACAAATTCGCAGTTCAGGTAAACCGAACCTGTGCTGGTATTGCGCGTGGCGTAGCCACCCGTCCAACCTTGTGATGCATCATCAAAGCCACCAGGGCGGATCGTCATGTGCACACGCACATTGCTGCCTTTGGGAATGGGCTCAAAGGAAGGCTGCTCGGCGGCCGAGTTGAAATCGAAATAGGTCATGATCAAGACTCCTGAATAGGTTGGGTTACAGATGTGGCAGTGGTGGTGTCACTTGGGCAGGTGATGGGCATGGGCCGTGAGAAATTCAGCCGTTCCGCTGCCGGTTTGGCCGGGCCTGCGATCTTTTGCATCAGGCGACCCAGATGTGGTTCTTCGATCAGGTCAAGACGGCCGGAGCGATCTTTGGCTGGATAACCCCAAGCATTGAGCGTTTGGCAGACAAAGGCGCGGTAGCTCTGGCCATCGTCTGCCTTGATGTCGGCCAGCGTGATGACGACGTCAACAATTCCAGGCAATTCCAGACCAGTTTTCGACCCATCAATCTGCAGCGAAAAAACGCGCCGATTGAAGTCATCAAGCTTTTCGTCCAAGATGCCAACGAACCACACATTTTTGTGACCTGTATGCTGCAAGTGGGTCAGCCAAGAAATCATTTCCGAGCCAAGCAAGCCATAAGCACCTCTGCTGTCGGGCTTGCCTGTTTTTTCGGAATAGGCTTGGGGCTGGCCTTTGCACCATTGCATGCAAAGTCGGCCTGCCACCGTGATCGAGTCGACAAATATGGTTTCATATTTATCCATGGCCGATGGACTGCCAAAACGCGCGCAGACTGCATCGAAATGTGCCTGGCTGTAAGGCTGGTCATCGCGTAGTGCAGGATTGGGGCCGCCAATAAAGACCGCGATATCTCGGCATTCCTGCCAAGTGCGTGGCCGAACGGCATCACCAGTCCAACCTTCGACGGCTCGGTCGCCAGCTTCGAGGTCACAAAACAAGGTGGCGATGGGGTTCAAAGTCCAAAGCTGCGAGGTTTTGCCCAATCCACTTTTGCCAACCATCACGCCTTTGATGCCGTGATATTCAGCCAGGCGTTGGTCGGCGGTATAGATTTTGAGACTCATGCTTGTACCCCTTCGACCAAAGCCAGGCGAAAGCTCGGCTTGCCGGTTTTAAGCGTGCGTGCAGCAACGAAAGCTGATTTCAATGTCTCTGGCCAGGCACCAAACTTGGTCTCCGACACGCGGTAGCTGACTTCCACATACTGGGCCGGGTTTTCACCATTGGCAGCGATGCGGCGGGTGATCTCAGCCAGTTTGGTTTGGTCCCACTCCACCTTCTTTGGCAAGTCGGCAGTGACCTGCACTGGGCCGTCCTCGAAATGCACGATGCCGGTGTCTTTGCCTGCGGCCAAACGCAGTGCGTGCGCACGGCTGGCGAATTTCAGCTCGGTTGCCCGGTCGAGGTGATCGTTGATCGCCTTGGCTTTGGACAGCAGATCAATGGCGTCGCTTTTGAGGTCAAAAAGTGCTTGGCTGCTGCGTTCGGACAGATTCCCGATGGGAATAGCCAGCACATGTTCTTGGAGTAGCATGCTCATGCTGCACCTCCCGCGGTGACCGTGTCTACTGCTGCGCCAAAACGCTCGGAAGTGCTTTTGCGAAGGCTTTCGTTCTCGAAGGACTCGATGTCTTCAGCCCTATAAAGCACACGGCCCTGCAATTTCATGAACACGGGCCCGATGCCTTCAGTTCTCCAGCGCTCCAGCGACGCTTCGCTTAAGTCCCAACGATCAGCCAATTGGCGTTGATTGAGGTGTTTGATAGTCACGTTTTTGTCCTTTCAGGTTGTTGCTAAAACGTGAGGGAATCATCGAATTCAGGGGGTGGGCAAAGGGGTGGGCAAGGTAGACAAAATTGGTGGGCAGATTTGGTAAATAGCCACTTCCACAGGAAACAGACGAAAAAAAACCCGGCTAATCAGGCCGGGCTGGGTTTAAGTTGGCTGGCGAGCAGTCAGCCGAGTTTCATCTCAACCCTTGGGCGGAAACGGATCATTGCCGTAGCTGTTGCGCTCACGGATGCGTCCGTTTTCTCCATGAATGAGCACTTCGCTTTTTTGGTTGATAGCGATATCTCTTGCAGCACGCTCTGCTTGTGCCTGTGTGCTGTGGTGTGAGGTGTCGCGCGAATTTCCGGCACCGCGAACTGCCCATTCATTAGCGCGGGGAACAACGTGTTGGTTTTTGCCTGACATGGTCTGTCCTTTTCAAAAGTGGGAAAGTGAAATCGTCAAATGGTGTGTCTTGCGCTTGCTTCACCCCCTTCCAAGATCAGGAACTCTGGCTTGATCCAGTAGTTGCCATTGCTGTCATTTCCGACAAAAATCGCTTGCACCTGCTTGTGCCGTTTAAAGATGTCCGCAGTCCGGAAGGTTGCCGTAGTGATTGCCAACTTGCTGGCAATATGTCGTTTGTGAACCTCGTCGCCATCAGCTTCTTCAAGGATCGTTAAAAAGTCATGCACCTGCGGTGACACAGAAAATTTGGTGCCGTTTATCAAAACCGCTCGCTGACTGTGCAAGAGGCGAAGCGATGTTTCGTCAGACTGCTCAACCGTGGCCAATCCAGTTAGGTACGGCTCAATGTTTTCCACAACAAGATGGGACTTGCGTAATTGAGCGATGGCGCGCAGCGAAACGAACAGTCGATCTGCCAGTTCGGTGGTTTTGATCCGTTCTGGATCGCTGGTAGTGATTAGCACCTCAGCGCCGGGGCGGGCCAATCGATCAAGTGCAGCCTTCACTTTTGTCGAAGCACTGGCGATCCGGCACCCGAAAAATAAGCTGCGACGCTGCCTGCGGATCTCCCGATCACCCAAGTACCAAAGCACATCGTCGACCACCATTTCAACTTTGTGCCGGTCTTTCAGACCCAGCGCGGCATTCAGCCAGTCGGCAATTTTTGCTGGCCTGATATGCCACAGACGCGACTGCTCGGCATTCAGTGGCACCCAACCGCAGTCACTGCAATGAGCACGGTATGGCAGCCGTGTGGATATTGGTGGCATCAGGAGCTCAGGCTGAATTGACCGACTTGTGCAGTCCGGGCACAGGACCGATGGTGCCACCTCCTGCGTCACACTCAACGCTTCCACGCTTCGCAGGTGCTGGTAGAGGTGGCGCTTTCCTCCCAGCCATATGGCATCGGGCAGCAACCGTGTGTCTTTTTGCTCAAGTAACCAACACATTTCGGCCATGGCTGGAGCGTTATTCGGGCCCAGACTCACAAGAACTCCGGATCAGCCTGCCTGGCAGCTGCTTCAGCAATTACTTTGGGCGGGTCTTGCATCACGCCTAAGGCCCGCATCAGGGCTTGTGCAAACTGTGCATCGACCTCGTCCATGTCGCGCAGATTACTGATGCCGACAGGCTTCAAGCCAATATGCAGCACACGCCCAACTCTCTCCCCGACAGGCGCTAAGAAGTAGACTGTCACCACCGCATCGATGATGTTGAAACCTTGGCCCATCAACGTTTCATTTTTTTGAGTTCGAATGCATGCCAACGCATCCGGCGCATCCCGGCCCGCAACTGGTTTAATCAAATAGTCGCACTGAGGCAAAGTGATTGATCGCACTTTGCATTCAGACAACCTCATCTTTTCTACGCAATAGGTGGCCAGGTCAAGACCACTGCTTTCGTCAAGCACCAGTCCGTCGCGCAGACGGTTGAGCAAGAACAACGGTTGCGCCACACATAACGGCTCTATCTCTTTTTTGAAAACGTGCTTTCCCAAGGCCGTCAAAACCTTCTGTCGAACCTTATCGCCGCCAGAAATCAACAGGTCAATCACACCGCTTTCGGGGTAGACAATGATGGACATTCGCATCGGCGGGCGCACATCGCGCCAAACTGTCTTGTCGTCTGGTCCGAACTCCAAACTGCGCTGCAGTTCATCTTCGATTCGGACATCGAATTGAAAGCCACCGTCTAAATGACGGCACAGTACGTCAATTTCACAAGCACGGGGTTTGCTTTTTCGGGGCGTAAAGGACTGCGCCAGCGACAACTTTAGCGCGGCCAGGTCTTCATGCGTGGCGTGCAGCGTTTGCTCCGGAGGCACATGAATACGCTTCCAATTGCGCTTGCCAATATCGGCATCCGCAATAAAGAGTGCCTCAGCATCCGCAAACCGCTTGGGCCAATTAGCCAGCGCCCACAGTGCGCGTTCGGCATCGCTGCTGTGATGCAAAAAATCCTCAAGCATGGCATCACCCAAAGGGGCACTGTTGCGCAGAGCGTACAGTCCTCGCCGATTGGCCATGGCATCGACACGACGCAATTCGCTGTAGACGCTGATCCGTTCGGTATCAGAAAGCATCTCAAGAGTCGTTTGAACGAGCTCAATCAAGTCTTCTGCCGACTGATCCCAGTCCAAGCCCTCAGGTAAATTTATCTTCTTTGCTTGAAAATAGAACTGCCAGGTGCGCGAAGGTACTTGACGGATGAGTTCACGATAATTGAAGGCGACCATTTTTTTCCTTGTGTTTTGGCTAACTCGCGATTCGTTTGCTCCCTTCGCGCGAAACCCAGGTTGAGATCGGAGTCATGCCGAAATAGCCAAACCACCGACCGAAATAGTTCGATACACCGAACTATTGGGATTATTTCAGACCAGATATGGGTTTGTCAAGAAAATACGGATTCGTTCGGTCTAGTGGTACTATTTGCCAAATCTCAGGAACAACTAAGGAGCCAAAAGTGCCTTCACCGCTTGGTGACAAGATTCGCGCATTGCGCAAGCAAAAAAAACTCAGCCTTGAGCAACTCGCAGAGCAAACTGATTCCAGTAAAAGCTACATGTGGGAATTGGAAAACAAGGACGCGCCCAACCCTTCTGCAGAAAAGATTGCCCGTATCGCGGCAACTCTGGATGTAACCACGGAATTTTTACTCAGCACTGCGGCCTCTACGCCTGACGGAGAAGTGGTCGATCAAGCGTTTTTTCGGAAATATCAGAATTTGCCAGAGCTTGAAAAAAAGAAAATCCGAAAAATCGTGTCTGGGTGGGAGGATGAATGAATGAGAAATTGATGCCTATTGCCCAAGCAAATAGCATCTCAAACATGCTACGCATGGTGTTGGGCGATACCC
>CAIYNH010000831.1 GCA_903927495.1 uncultured beta proteobacterium | reverse complement strand
TCAGGTGCAGAACACTCAGTCGGCAGAAGATAGGGCGTACTTCTTTTCTGCTGCTGACGGAATCGTGCAGTCAACAGTCGGCGTCTTGCAGCCAATGGTAACGGGCAGCTTCGCTTCGTCGCAACTGCAAGCAACAGCGATGGCCGCTGTACGGACGGTCATGCCTACAGCGCGAGGCTGGAGATCACCAGGGCCGACATCGTGGCCAAGCTGCTTGAATCGTTTGAAATGGCCAAGCTGATGAGCCTGCCGCTTGGAATGGTGAGGGCCTGCGCCGAACTGGCCAGATTATTGGGACTGGCTGAACCTGAGGCCAAGAAGGTTGAACTGCCGGACAAGCAGAGTGCCGCACAGGCAAATTACTATGCCATGAGTGACGCACAGCTACTCGCCCTGATCGCCAGCGGCGGTGGTGGCGCGCCGGCGCATTAAGGCGTGAAAGCTGGCACAGAAAAGTGGAGGGTAGTGGAGGCTAATTTCATAACTTCTTCTACGTGAAAACAAAATATATATAGAAAGTTATGTTTTTGCCCTCCACCACCCTCCACCGGGCAGTAGTCAAAGGCGGCACTTAACGCCCTCAAAATAGTTGCCGTCGTTGCGTTTCACCTTCTTGAAGCGGTCACCAAAGTCGCGTCCAAACGTCCCTGCGGCCATAGGCTTGTAGCCGTTCTTCTCTGACCAGCACCTATAGCAAAGGTATGCGTCACCGGCCTTGCATTCAAGGTCGGCAGCCACTGTGCAGCATTCGCTCATCCACTGCCCGATGACATCCATTTCTTCGCGGTAGCTGCTGACCGCATCAAGGACCACCTGAGGCTCGCGCAGACGGTTTTTCTGCCAATCCAAGCAGCCGTTGATGGCCCAGTTCAGGATGCCGGGAAGTTCGGTGAAAAGCTTTTCCTGCAAGTGTGGATCGCGCTGTGCTGGCGTGATAGTGACAGTGAATGGGATCAGCCTGACGCGTCGCCAGATGCCATCGTCACGGCCTCGAATCGTGGGCTTGTGGTTGCCGGCGATAAACAGCTTGAACTTGGGCACAAAATCAAAAAACTCTGCGTAATGAAACCTTGCAGCCATCGCCTCGCCCCCCGTCATCTGCTTCACCAAAGACTCGGCCAGCATCGAGCCATCTTCGATCTCGTTGGCAATGACAACGCGCACATTCTGCAAGCGAGCAATGTCGTTTGTGCCACTGTTGCGCTTAGCCATCAGGGTCTCAGTCGGAGTCTGCTTGGCAAAATCATTGCCGACAACTGCCTTGACCACGTTCAAAAACGTACTCTTGCCGTTCAGCCCTTTGCCGAACAGGAAGAACAGGCATTGCTCAATGGTCAGGCCGGTCAACGCGTACCCAACAACACGCTGAAGGTAGTTAGCTAGTTGTTTGTCGCCGCCTGTTACCTGGTTGATGAACGCCATGAACTGAGGGCACTGAGCCATTGCATCGAAGACGACCGTGCTGTGCAGTGTCAGCATGTCTTCGCGCTTGGCCGGCTGTAGCTTGCCAGTTTTCAGGTTGACCACACCATTGGCCACACCGAGCAGCAAGTCGTGGGAGTCCAACTGCTGGGGCTGTGCGGCAAGGTCCGGCTCACTTTCAGCGAGGTCCAGCATAGCCTTGAGTTTTGTAGCCTGTAGGCTGACCTTGGCATGCTTCTGCACGGCTTTGCTGATATCGTTATTGTTGATGCCGGTTGCTTCCAGGTGAATGGTTCGGGCAAGCGCTTTTGCCAGTTCCATGATTTGCCCGGTGGCATCCTGTCGCCAGCGCATTTCATCCCAGATCACCCAACCGCGGCCATGCACGAATCGTGCTCGGTCTTTGTAGCGGACTGCAAAGCGTTCTGAGTTGCCTGTATCGGTCAGTGACTTCAGCAGTTTGTCTGGATCGACGGCGTCGTAGCGCATGACGCTGGCGGCAATGCCGTCGACTTCCTCAGCGTCCAGTGGTGGCTCGCAGCGCGCCAAGTTTTCTGCCTGCAAAGCCGCAGCGATGGCCACTTCAGTCATGCCTCTGTGACGCATCGTGCCAGCTAGGCTGATCAGGGTGCTATTGCGGCTGAATTCGGGAATGCCGCCGTCATTGGCAGCTGGGGCCGGGCGCGAACCCCCCGTGCTATTAGCGGCTTTCGACTTGCCCTTGTCGGGTATCTTGACGTTATCGAGTTCCAACGCTTTGACGATTGTGAGAAAGGGACGATGAGTGACGGGCGTCACGAGTTTCAGTTTGGTAGCCATGGTTTTTACTCCTGGGAAACGATACGGGTCATGAAGGGTGTGTCTTTCTGATGCCAGAAGCCTGGCAATCGCATGACACGTGGCAGATCGCACACCTTGGGGTCGCTGTTGAACTTCTGGGCGATCTGTTTCTGCCGAGGCGTGAACTCCTTCAACGGGCAGTCGCTCGTGAGGTAGTAGCAGTGCCACTTACCAGGACTGCTTTCGATGACGATGTCGGGCTTGCAGCACTTCAGCAGCGGCTCCAGCGGTGAGCCATCAAGGTCTGCGAACAAGGCACGCACGGCAATGACGTTGCTGGCAGTACGGCACGTCTTGTCGCCTGTGTGAATGACACCGTCGCCCTTGTTGACCATGACGAACACACCTGCACCGCGCTGTTGACAATGGATGAGTTCATCCAAGTGTTGATCCAGAGTGCCATGCATTACTCTGGCGAGGCTCAGGTTCTTACGCACCTTGTCATCGTCAAAGGCCTGGAAAGTGAATATGCTCTCCGAGTCAAGCGTGTTGAGAAAGGCTTTGGTAGCGGCTGCGTTGGGAGTGAGTTGGTTCCTCATGATTACGCATCCTTCCTGGACAAGGCAGGACGCAGAGAGGGCAGTGACTCAGCACACGCAGTGAGGAGTGCCAGTTCAAGTGGAACCTGATCACGAGCGCTGTGAGTGATATAGCGACGGCCGTCAGCGCAGTCTGCGAGGCGGCCGATGTTGCGCTTGGTCGCCGTTCGGTTCTTGCGAAGTAGGAAACTAACCTTGTCGATCCAGTCGTAGAAGGCTGCCGGCTTCAGGTTGATTTCAAGTTTGACATTGAAATATAACCCATCGGTTTTGCTGTGCTGGAGTGTGATCATTTGGACACTCCCAAGACACGCTTGATGTCAGCAACTGCCCAGGCTAGGCGACCGCACACGCGAATTGGGCGCAGCGGACCGTCCTCATGGCATGCCCAGCCGCGAGCGGTCTGTTCCTTCCGTCCAAGATGGCGACACATCACTTTGGTGGAAACGTGCGTGCGCTCTTCAAACTCCAACGGGATGAAGTCGGCGGGAATGCCCCTCAGCTCGGTTATCCACTGCGCTTGGTCGATGCGGCGCTTGCGTTCAGGTTGCAGACTGGTCGACTCGTGCATCGTTGCGATGCATGATTGGGCGAAGGTTTTCATGGCGAAATTTCCATTACCTTGGCAGCACAGGCCAGGAATGGGCGAACTCTGAAAACCCCGTACTTGAGCGACAACCCCCGGGGTTCTGGAATCAACTATCTATGCGGGTTTGCATTGAATTGCGTCTGTCTTCCGGGGTTTAACCCCGGGGTTCACCCCTGACCTCACGGCGAATCGAAGTTGTCCGCCTCGTAGGTCTTCCAAGCATCTAGCCACGGCTGCAAGAGCGGCATCGTTTGGAATTTTGCCCTCACACTATTTGGCTTCGCGTGTCCGTCTCGCACAAGTGCCGCGCCGATAAGAACCGGGTTCCATCGCGTTTCGCTAACCCCGCGGCTGCCCGGTATGACCACGCAGGCAGCCAGCCACTTGGGCCTGTCGCCCAGTGGCTTCTTCCACTTCTCTTCCGACCAGCGCATCCCGGTAAAACTATGTGCAATATCACTGGTCGTCAGCGGAGTAGGCATTTTCAACTGAGCGTCAGTCAGTTCGGCATCTTGCGTGGCGCTAGGTGGCTCCTCAAGGAAGTCGCCGCGCAAGACTAGTCGACGAGCTTCCAAGTCGGCAAGTTTTTGCTTTGCAGCGGGAAGCTCGACCTTTTTCAGAAGTATTTCGGAGGGAACACCGCGTGGGTTGGAATCGAGCCATTCCGTGTGGTCCTTCACTGCCTCTTCCAGGTCAGCGAAAAACGCCATGGCTTTAGCAACTTCACTGGCGTAGGCTTGGTCATCTAACTCGACCAGCAGCTTCTTGATGCGAGACGAGGTCTCGTAATTGGCATTCGGGTCCGAATTCATAGAAGCACCCCTTCACGGCACAGTCTTCAAGAGAAACCCCAGCAGGCGGTTGAAGGTGTCCCCGCTCTTCGGTTCGCGTGCCTAGCTGGGGCGAAGCAACAGTCAGGCGGCGACCAGCTCTGGCGCAGCAAGAGCCGCAATCACCGCATTCGGGTTGTGCTCAATGACGTTCAGCAGCACCAATGCCGGGCCTTGGGGTGCCCGGTCGCCGCGCTCCCAGTGGCGCAGTGTGGCTGTCGAGAAACCAAATCGTGCAGCGAACTGCTCTTGCGTCATGCTGACCTTGGCGCGCAGAGCCTTCACGTCTACCGGACGGGGGCGATGGATGCGGGTCTGCGGAGCCCGACCCTCGGCATGTTCGATGGCCTCCAGCAGGCCACGTTTGATGCTGTTGAATGCTGTGCTCATTTTGTTTTCCTCTTCCATATTTGAACCAGTAGCTTTACAAGGCCAGCCAGATCGTTGCGCTCTGCCTTGGATAGGTTGGCCTGATCACCCTTTGCAAACATCGTCAGCAAGTAGAGCGGCATGGCCTCATCATGAAAATAATAGATAACGCGAACGCCACCACTTTTGCCTTGCCCACCTCGACCCCACCGAAGTTTTCGTACGCCGCCAGTGCCTTCCATCAGGTCACCGGCTTTGGGTCGCTCCGCCAGGTAGCGGATGATGTCCAGCCGCTCCGGTTCAGTCAGCAGTTTGTCTGCTATGCGGATGAACTCAGGCAACTCGGCAACGGTCAGCATGCTCGTCATTGTAATCCAATGGGACGGTCAGGTGGCAACTACGCGCAAAGTGCCGGGCGCGGCCTTGGCATCAAATTTGATCCCGGCCTGCGCCAGAATCCAAGCCTCAATTTTCTCGTGATGCAACGCCAGCAATTCAAGTGGCCGGTTGGTGTAATGCTTTTCAGCAGTTGCGCTGGGTTTGTGCCCCATGATTTGAGCCACCACACCCACCGGCACCTCTTGCCACTCGGTCAAACTCTTGAATGAACGGCGCAGGCCGTGCAGGGTCAAGCCATCAAGCCCGGCAGCCCTACAGGCACGGGCGTGCGGGGTGTTGGGTTCTGAAATGTGCCCGGTCGCGCTTGTTTCCATTACGGCACCAGTTGGCGCTGCCTTGCCCCTGGCTACGCTCTTGCGATCCCGGCGCAAGATGTTTTTCTGATTCATTGCCAGCGTGCGGACGCTTGCGAAAACGTAGTCATTGCGACGGGGTAGGGTGGCAATCAGCTTCTCAACGTAGCCAGTAAGTGGAATTTCACGCCCACCCTCCACCTTGTCATTGATGCTGATGCCCTTCCATTGCGTGTTCACGTCTTCCCATCGCATCGTCAGTATTTCATTCAGACGGGCGCCGGTAAGCAGGAGCACTTGCAGGCAAGCGGAAATGGTCGGATTTTGAATCTGTTGTACCGCGGCAAACCATGCCTTTAGCTGCCCCCTTTGCAGCACATCTTTTTTAACCCCAGCCTTGCCTAGAGCCTCGCGGCTCTTGTTAGTCTTGGCAGGATTCTTTGTAGGAAGCAGGGCGGCATATTTTGGCTGCTCCCCGCACCATGTCAGAAACACAGTCAGAAGTCGCCACGCCAGTCGAGCAGACGATGGGCGGGTTCTTCCCTCTTCCGCGGCCCAAGTCTCGATGGTGTTTTGGTCGAGGTCCTTCAGCGCAAGCGGCATCAGGGCAGCGAGCGGTCCAGGCGTGGTCAGTTGCTTGCCTCCACCCCGACGACCAGATGGCATGCCGCCGGCCTTGGCTTTGTCGATATGGTCGCGGTAGTGCAGGGCACCCCAGAACGGGCGACGCTTCTCAATATAGTCTGTCCAGACTTCGCCCACGGTCAGGGATGCCACCTTGTCGGCTTCTACCTTTGCGGCCTCGGCGACTCTGTCGGCTGCCCTTACGATTTGCTGCTGGCGTTCTAGCTCGCGTGGGTCAACCTTGTCGGTCTTGACCATCTTGGCGAGCGTTCGTGCTCTGTCCTTGGCTTCGTCAATGGACAACAGGGGGAAGCTGCCAAGCGTGCGACTGATTGCTCTCCCATCTAATTTGGCCTCATAGACAAAAGACTTCGCTCCGTTGGCGGTAACGCGCACACGCAGCCCGGTTATGTCCTTGTCGCGCAGGAACGCCTTGGGCATGTTGGGTGGACACGTTAGCCGCTCAATAAGGCCAACACTCAGTTCGTGAGTGACGCTCAAGTCGATGGGCTGGTTTGCCTTCGGTCTTGCCATTGATACTCCTTAATGACCAAATGGTCAGCTCATACCTGCGCTATGCCGCCGTGAATAGGCTATTTTGACGTATTTCAATCAACAGTGCATGCTGGTTATATAACCAGCATTGTCTATCTAACATGTTGATTTATATATAGTATATCTACATATGTCAACACATAGAAATACAAAAAAGTCAGGATTGTGATTCCTGTTGTCGTGGGTTCGAGCCCCATCAGCCACCCCAACCCCAAATTCTTTCATGTAAGTCCTTGATTTCCTTATAAATCAAGGGGTTGCAGCCGGGTATAAACCCCGGTTGTTACACAGCCTGTTA